>NZ_DATEMB010000059.1:0-113069 GCF_035276005.1 Rhizorhapis sp. | reverse complement strand
CGCATGAAGGGGCGCAATGGTCCCGCTCCATTTGCGGCAGATATAGAGCAGCAGCAGCAAGTGCCGGTCGCCCAATGCCTCGCTCGCAAAAGCCGCAGGGGCAAGGCAGCTCACATGGGTGGAGATGCCAAGCTCTTCCTCCAATTCCCGCATGAGGGCGGCTTCCGGTGTCTCGCCGGGCTCAATCTTCCCCCCGGGGAACTCCCATAGACCCGCCATGGCCTTGCCTGGCGGACGCTGCTGGAGAAGGACGCGGCCGTCGGCGTCCACCAGGGCAACCGCTACAACATGAAGAAGAGAGCCAGGATCGGCGACGATATTTGCGTGCATAAAACTTTGTTAACGCCCCTCAGCCTATAAGTCACCATGGCCGCAATGCATGAACGGGGCATCGCATGAACCGGACGTTGAAAGCACTGGCACACGCCGAACGGGGCGCAACGGCCGTTGAATATGGCCTCATCTGCGCGCTTATCGTGCTGGCTGCAATGGGCGCAATTAGCGGCTTCGGGAAGAAGGCCATCGCGATGTGGAACAATGTCAACAACGAAGTCGTGAACCGGTGACCAGCCCCCTAACAAATAGTTTTGTCCATTAAACCTTTATCAACCCCAATCTCCTACTTCTGGTGACGCTAAGCTGGGAAACTGGCGAGCCGGGTAAGTTTGAAGCTTGAGACCAAGGAGACCAACATGCAGTTCATCCGCAAGATTTTTCGTGACGAGAAGGGCGCGACCGCCATCGAATATGGCCTGATCGCCGCTCTAATCGCCGTTGCGGCCATCACCGCCATGACGAGCTTGGGTGAGAACCTGACGAGCACCTTTGAAAATGTTTCTGAAAACCTGGATGGTTCCGCCCCCGCGGCCCCCGCGGCTCCGGCGGACCCAGCCTAATCCACTTTTCATTATCGCAGGGCGGCGGGACTCACGTCCCGCCGCCTTTTTCTTGTCAGTAAGTCACGATCTTGACCTTCTGCCCTGCTCTTAGCGCGCTGCCCGGCTGAAGCGCGTTCAGCACCAGGAAGCGGTCCAGCTTGTAATCATTATAGGCCATGCGCGCCGATAGGCTGTTTGGCGTGTCGCCTGCCTTCACCGTCACCACCTGCACCCGGCGCGGCCTGATCGTAGCGGCCTGCGCATCCGTCAGGCGGCGGAGGGAGCGGTACATGGGCGCCAATGCGCCTGCCCCCTGCCCGGCCTGAGCAAGCCCCACAAAATGGAAGGCCCGGTTGCGGCCAAACTCATAGGCGAAGACGGTGACATCCACCTGCCCCGACTGGGTGTTGGCCCTGACGGTCGAATAAGCGGCAGGAAGACCATTGATGGTCGTCCGGGAAATAGATCCGACATCCACATTGCTGCTGTTCCCGGCAAGCGCCCGGAATACCGAGCGGACATAGCTGTCCAGATCGCCATTATAGGGACCCCCGGAAAATTGCGCCTGCGCGCCTGAGCCGCTGATACTCACTGCGTCAGTGCCGTTCTGCATCCCAAAACCAGCAGGCGCGGTGAAGGCAAGTTTCAAATCGGGATGCAGAAACTCGCTGCCTTCGATCACCCCCTGCTTTGGATCATCGCCATAGGTCACCCCATCAAGGGCAGCGAGAAACGCCTCGCGGTTCCTCAATTTTCCGCGCCCGCCCGCGGTTGCCGCCTTTTGCGCGGCCCGGCTCACGCGGGATGCGGGGTCAGGGTGCGTGCTCGCCCATTCGGGAACGGAGCGGGCATCCTTGCCTGCGGTCCTTGCTTCAAGTGCGGTCTGCGCGGCAAGCGATGCCAGCATGGACGACAGCGCCTGCGGGTCATAGCCGGCCGACGCAAGATAACGGATGCCAAGGTCGTCTGCCTCATATTCCTGCGTCCGTGAAAAGCGCAGGGTGAGGAGTTGGCTGCCCGTGCCGATCCCCCGTTGCAGCAACTGGCCAAGCTGCGAATCTCCAGCCACCGCACCCACGAGAATTTGCCCGATCGCGCCCAATATCGTGTTCCGTGTCGCCGCACTCTGCCGCTTCTGGCTGTGGCGCGCGGCGACATGGCCTACCTCATGCCCCAGAACGCCCGCCAGTTCCGCCTCATCATTCATCAGCGCCATCAACTGGCGCGTGACATAGACATAACCGCCGGGAATCGCGAAAGCGTTGTTGACGGGCGTGTTGAGCAGGCTGATCGTGAAATCGCTCCGCGCATTCGACAGGCCGGACTGGACTGCGATATTTCGCCCCACTTCCGTCACATAGCCCGCCTGCTTTCCCGCATGGACGCCGCCGAACTCCTTCAGAAGTTCGGGGTGCGCCTTTGCGCCCTGCTGCTTTTCCGCCGCGCTGATGGCTGCTGGCGGGCCACTCGATCCGGCACTCCCCGTCCCAGCGTCAGCCATGCAACTGGCAAGAGCAATTGCCGCTGCCGTGGCCGTCAAGGCTATCCGGTACTTCATTCCAATTTCTCCTGTCACGGTCCGGATATCAAACATTCACCCGCCGTTCCCAGTTCCATTACGCGCCCGAAATCGTCTTTCCAACGTCTTCCATCGCATTGCCCCTTTCACGGAGCCAACTATGGTGTAAACCGCCGCCATCACAGCAGGACCAAGAAGATGACTTACCGCCAGCCCGCTGAATGGGCGCTGCATGACTGGGTATGGATCGGCTTTCCGAGCAATCCCGCTGAGTGGCCCGATGCGTTCGAAGAGGCTCGGGTTCAGGTGGCGGCCTTTGCAAATGCGGTGCATTCGGAGGGCCGGGGCGAAGAGGTCCGGCTGATCGCTGCCGACGAAGCCTCCGCCGAAGCCGCGCGCGCACTCGTCAACGAAGCCGTGCAGGTGCACGCCCTTCCCTTTGGTGACGTCTGGCTGCGCGATACGGGCCCGATCGCGGTCAAGCGGGACGGTGAACGGGCGCTGGTCGATTTCGACTTCAATGGCTGGGGCGGCAGCTACGACATGCCGGGTGACCGGGATATTGGCGCCCTTCTCGCGGCGCAGACCGACCTCCCCTGCGCAAAGGGTCACTGGATCTTCGAAGGTGGGGCTGTCGACACCGACGGCACTGGCCTTGCCGTGACAACCGAGCAATGCCTGCTCAATCCCAATCGCAATCCGCAACTCGACCGCCGGAAGATCGAAACGCTGCTGACGGGAAGCCTGGGCTACAGCGATATTCTCTGGCTCGGCCAGGGACTGGTCAATGACCATACCGATGGCCATGTCGATAACCTCGCCCGTTTTGTGGGCGAGGGCCTGCTCGCGGTTCCCGAACCTGCCGGAGCGGACGACCCCAACGCCGCCATCTATGCCGATGCCAAGGCACGCGCCCGCGCTTTCGGTCTGGAGGTGGTGTCCATGCCCTCCCCCGGCCTCTATCGTCAGAGCGGAAAGATCGTTCCGGCAAGCTATATGAATTTCTACATTGGCAATGCCGCCGTCATCGTGCCGCTTTACGGCCAGCCCAATGACCAGGCCGCGCTCAATGCCCTGCGGCCATTTTTCCCCGGCCGGGAGATTGTCGGGGTGATGAGCGACGCCATATTGACCGGCGGCGGCAGTTTTCACTGTATCAGCCAGCAAATGCCGAGCTGATAATGGAACTGCTGGTGCGCGCCGTCATTTCCGGCATCATCGTAGCGGCAGTCGCCCTTATCGCCCGTAAAAGTCCTGCAGCGGGCGCGCTTGTCATGTCCCTGCCGCTGCTCTCGATCCTGGCCATGATCTGGCTTTGGCACGACACCGGGGACAAGGGCCGGCTTGCCGATCATGCCGAGGCGACATTTTTCTACGTGATTCCGACGCTGCCGATGTTCTTGCTCCTGCCCTGGATGCTGAGGCAGGGGTACAATTTCTGGTTCTCGCTCGCAGCCGGTTGCACCGTCACATTTCTGCTCTATCTGATGACCATCGGCATCGCCGCGCGTTTTGGTATCCGGCTTTAGGAAAGCTCATGACTCAGGTAACCGTCGCCGCGCTTCAGCTCGCATTCTCGGAGGACATTCAGGAGAATATCGCTGCGGTCTCCACTCTGGTGGGGCAGGCCGCTGCGCGCGGCGCGAAAATCATCCTGCCTCCCGAACTGTTCGAGGGCCATTATTTCTGCAAGGTCGAGGAGGAACGCCTCTTCGCCAACGCCCGGCCGCTCAATGATCATCCCGCCGTGCTCGCCATGCGGAAGCTGGCCGCCGAGCTCAACGTCTACATCCCCACCAGCTTCTTCGAGCGGGACGGACAGCATCATTATAATTCCCTCGCCATGATCGATGACGCAGGCGAAATCATGGGCGTCTATCGGAAAAGCCATATTCCCGACGGTCCGGGCTATGAGGAGAAATATTATTTCCGCCCCGGCAACAGCGGCTTCAAGGTGTGGCAAACCCGCTATGGCACCATAGGGGTCGGCATTTGCTGGGACCAATGGTATCCGGAAACGGCGCGGATCATGGCCCTTATGGGCGCGGAGCTGCTCTTCTTTCCGACGGCCATCGGCTCTGAGCCCTATGACGCCGATCTCGACACCAGCCGCATGTGGCGCCGCGCCATGGTGGGACATGCGGTATCCAATGTCATGCCCGTGATCGCCGCCAACCGCGTGGGGCAGGAGGACAGCCAGACCTTTTACGGCCACAGCTTCATCACCGACGAATGGGGCGATTTCGTCTCAGAGTGCGGAAGGGAAGAGACAGGAACCCTCGTCGCCACGCTGGACCTCGACCGGGCACGCACGCACCGGGCAGGAATGGGCTTTTTCCGCGACCGCCGGCCGGACCTTTATGCTAGACTGGTAGAGGACATTTAGAAAGGCTCGATTATGACCGTAGCACGCCTCTACATCATGCACGCCAGGGAAGGTGAAGACGCCGCGCTGGAATCGGCGCTCTCCTATCTGGCCAGTGGGGTTCGCACCGTGAAGGGCTGCGAGGGCGTCGAATTGCTCCGCGACACCGGCAATGAACGCCGCTTCATCTTCATCGAAAAATGGGTATCCGAAGAAGCCCATGGATCTTCACTCAGTTCCTTGCCGGAAGGCGTGCTGGAACCTGTCATGGCGGCGCTGGATGGACCGCCGGATGGCTCCTATTTCGACTATCTGAAAGTGGTCTGACCCTCTCTTGCGGCCTTTGCGCGAGAATCGCTTGCAGCCATCGGCTTCAGGTCCTTAGGTGCGCGGCTCGTACCGGTTTCGGAGGAATGACGAATGAGCCGCGAAATGCTGGAGACCTATTACGCTGCTTTCAATGCCCATGACAGCGAAGGCATGCTCGCGCTCCTCTCGGATGATGTGCTGCATGAACCCTGCCAGGGCAAACCGCGCCAGGGCATAGGCCTTTTCCGCGAGTTCCTTGCCCATATGGACAATTGCTATCGCGAACAGGTGATCGATCCGCAGCTCTTCGTCAGCGAAGATGGCACGCGCGGCGCTGCGGAATTCATGCTCGCGGGCGAATATCTCAAGACGGACAGCGACCTGCCGCCCGCCAAGGGGCAGGCCTATAAGCTGCGGGTCGGCACGTTCTTTGAATTTCGGGATGGCAAGATCGCCCGCGTCACCAATCATTATAATCTGCAGGACTGGATCGATCAGATTTCGGCCTGAAACTCCCATCGCGGAAGCGCGAAGAGGAAGTCGGCCATCGGCCTCCTGCTATCCGCAATCACCCGAGATCGCGTCGGCGGCTTCCCTCATTCGGCGCAGCATCGCTGAAAGCTGCCTTCGCTCGTCAGCGCTCAAGATGCCTGAAAGCCGGGCGTCCATCGCCAATGCCGCAGGCACGATCTCGCCATACAGCGCCTCGCCTGCCGCATTGAGTTCAAGCCCATGCGAACGGCCGTCCTTCAGGACCGGCAGACGCCGGACCAGGCTGCGTTCCACCAGTCCCTTGACCGCACGGTTCACTGTGACCTTGTCCATAAGCGTTGCCGCCACCAACTCGCGCTGGCTCATCACGCCGCGTTCAGCCAGTATCGCCATGATGCGCCATTCGGGGATTTTGAGACCAAAGCGCGCCTGATATTCGCGAGCAATGACCCCGCTCACCGCATTGGAGGTGATGGAAAGCTGATAGGGGAGAAATTCCGCCAGATTGAGCCCGCATTTTTTCTTCATTGGCCGGCCATCTTCAGCACCCGTCCCGCTATCGCGTCCAGCCGGGCGGCCATTGCAGGGTCGCGTGCCTGGGGTGCGGTTATGATCGCATGGTCAAGGCAAGTGTCGATCGGCGACGGCGTCCGCGCTTCGGGCAACCGCCTCGCCAGTTCCAGAACCAGGCTGCGGGCGAGATCGGCGTTCAAATGCAGGACCTTCAGAACGTCGGCGACCTCCACCCCATCTTCTTCCTCGCGCCAGCAATCATAGTCGGTCACCATGCCCACCAGCGCATAAGGCAACTCGGCCTCCCGTGCGAGCTTTGCCTCCGGCATCGCGGTCATTCCGATAATGTCGCAGCCCCAATCCCTGTACAGGCGGCTTTCGGCGCGTGTGGAGAATTGCGGCCCTTCCATCGCGAGATAGGTTCCGCCCTCGCTGACGTCCGCGCCCGCTGCCCGCGCGGCATCGGCCGCCAACATGGACAGCCTAGGACAAACGGGATCGGCCATGCTGACATGCGCGACCAAGCCTTTTCCGAAAAAGCTCTCGGGCCGGGTGAAAGTGCGGTCAATGAACTGTTCGGCAATGACGAACCGTCCTGGCGGCAATTCTTCCCACAGCGATCCCACCGCCGAAATGGAGAGGATATCCGTGCATCCGGCGCGCTTCAGGGCATCGATGTTCGCGCGCACATTGATGTCGGTCGGCGAAAGCCGGTGTCCCCGCCCATGACGGGGAAGGAAAACGAATTTCGTCCCATTGATATAGCCAATGAGCAGCTCGTCCGAAGGCTTGCCCCAGGGCGTATCAACGGCAATCCACTGTGCGTCCTGCAATCCCTCGATCGCATAGAGGCCGGAGCCGCCGATAATGCCGATGATCCATTCACTCATCTGACGCCCCTTTGCTTGCTGCTCCTGCGAAAGCGGAAGTCTGCATTATTTCAAGAACATCGTCATTCCCGCGTAGGCGGAAATCGATCTCCCGACGTCAAAGCTGCAAAAGATGACGCATGCAAGACAGCTGGTTTGCTAGAAGCACCTGCCTCACTCTCCCAGAATATGCTCCGCCGCCGCCAAAGCATGCAAGCTAGTGCCATCATAGATCGGCAGCACATTCGCCCGGACGTCCACGATCATCTCCAACTCGGTGCAGGCCAGCACCACCGCCGGCACATTGGCTTGATAGATGTTCGTGAAGATCGTCTTCATCGTCCGCTCGGAAGCCCGCGTCGCCTTGCCGAGAGCCAGTTCGTCATAGATGATGCGATCCATCTCCTGCGCCCATTTCATGTCGGGCGGGATCAGGGAGATGCCGTGCGACACAAGGCGCTGGCGGTAGAATCGCTCCGTCATCACATTGCGGGTGCCGATGAGCGCGGCGTTCTTCACCCCATCCGCCTTCATTTTCCCGCCAACGGCGTCGGCGATATGGAGGATAGGAACCGACACGGCCGCTGCAACCTCGTCATAGACCCGATGCATGCTGTTCGCGCAAATGATGAGCGCGGTCGCCCCGGCTGTTTCAAGCCGCTGCGCCGCGCCGATCAGCACCTCTGCGGTGCGGGCCCATTCCTCTTCGGTCTGGGCCTTGGCAACCTCTGCGAAATCCAAGCTTTCGATCAGCATGGGCGCGCTGTGAAGCCCGCCCAGCCGCTTGCCTATGGCCTCGTTGATGATTTGGTAATAGCGGACGGTCGACGTCCAGCTCATACCTCCAATGAGGCCAATTTTCCGCATTGCTACCCTTTGTCTAATCGAGATTCTTCACGATCTCCTCTACCATCTTCTTGGCGTCGGCCAAGAGCATCATGGTGTTATCCATGTAGAAGACATCATTATCAACGCCGGCATAACCCACACCGCCCATGGAGCGTTTCACGAACAATACGGTTTTTGCCTTCGACACGTCGAGAATGGGCATGCCGTAGATGGGCGAGGTCTTGTCGGTCTTCGCCGCGGGATTGGTCACGTCATTGGCGCCGATGACGAACGCGACGTCGGTTTGGGCGAACTCGCTGTTGATGTCCTCCAGCTCGAACACCTCGTCATAGGGCACGCTGGCTTCGGCAAGCAGCACGTTCATATGGCCCGGCATACGGCCTGCCACCGGATGGATGGCATATTTGACCTTGACGCCCGCTTCCTTGAGCAGGTCGCCCATTTCACGCAGCGCATGTTGGGCCTGCGCGACGGCCATGCCATAGCCCGGAACGATGACGACCTGTTCGGCTTGTCCCATGAGGAAGGCAGCGTCCTCGGCCGATCCGCGCTTCCACGGCCGGTCGGTTGCGGCAGCCGCAGCGCCGCCGCCGCTCTCGGCCCCGAAGCCGCCCGCTATGACGCTGATGAAGCTGCGGTTCATCGCCTTGCACATGATGTAGCTAAGGATCGCACCCGAGGAGCCCACCAGCGCACCGGTGATGATCATGGCGCTGTTGCCCAGGGTGAAACCCATCGCCGCTGCGGCCCAGCCGGAATAGCTGTTCAGCATCGACACGACCACCGGCATATCCGCGCCGCCGATCGGGATGATCAGCAGGAAGCCGATGATGAAGGACAGCGCCGTCACCGTCCAGAACACCCAGGGGCTCTGATCGGTCAGGAAATAAGCAATAAGGCCAATGATGGCCGCGAGCGTGCCGAGATTGATCACATGCCGCGCGGGCAGCATGATCGGCGCACCGGACATATTGCCGTTCAGCTTCAGAAAGGCGATGACCGAACCTGAGAAAGTGATGGCGCCAATCGCAACGCCAAGGCCCATCTCCACCCGGCTCACCAGATGGATGACCCCATCAGGACCCGCAATGCCAAAGGCCTGCGGACTGAGGAACGCACCCGCCGCCACCAGCACGGCGGCAAGACCGACGAGGCTGTGGAAGGCTGCGACAAGTTGGGGCATTGCGGTCATCGCGATCTTGCGCGCGATGATGAAGCCGATGATACCGCCCACGGCAATGGCGGCAACGATTTCGCCAATGCTCGCAATGTCATGCGTGACGAGCGTGGTGCCGACGGCAATGGTCATGCCCGTCATGCCGAACTTGTTACCCCGGCGGCTTGACGCAGGGCTTGAAAGGCCGCGAAGGGCCAGGACGAAACAGACGCCCGCAATCAGATAGGCGAGTGCGACCCAGGCAGGAACGCCAGCGACTTCGTGCATGCTTAGCGCTCCTTCTTCTTGTACATGGCAAGCATGCGCTCAGTGACGGCAAAGCCGCCGAAGATATTGACCGCCGCCATGGCAACCGCAACAAGGCCCAGCCATTTGGCGGTCATGCTGCTGGCTTCCGCGCTGGCGATCAGCGCGCCCACGATGATGACGGAGGAAATGGCGTTGGTCACCGCCATCAGCGGCGTGTGGAGCGCCGGTGTCACCGACCAGACCACATAATAGCCGACGAAGCACGCCAGCACGAAAATCGACAGAATGGAGATAAAATCCATATTCCTACTCCCCGTTCGTCCCGAGCGAAGTCGAGGGACGTTGGTGTAGTGCGAACGTGTCTCGACTTCGCTCGACACGAACGGACATGATGTCAGCTTGAAAGCAATCTCTGGCTCACAACCTTGCCGCCCTGGGTCAGGCGTATCGCAGTGCCGATTTCTTCATCGAGCACCGGCACGTTCTTTTCCTTGTCCCAGAAGGCCGAGAGGAAGTTGAACAGGTTGCGCGAGAAAAGCGCGGACGCGTCGGAAGGAAGGCGGCTCGGCATATTCTTGTGGCCAACGATTTTGACGCCATGCTTCACGACCACCTGGCCAAGAACCGCGCCTTCGACATTGCCGCCTTGTTCGACAGCAAGGTCGACGACGACGCTGCCCGGTTTCATCGTGGCGATCTGCGCATCGCTGATAAGGCGCGGCGCAGGCCGACCTGGGATCAGCGCGGTGGTGATGACGATGTCCTGCTTGGCGATGTGCGAGGATACCAGTTCGGCCTGCGCCTTCTGATATTCATCGGACATTTCCGTCGCATAGCCGCCCGACCCTTCGCCCTCGATCCCCGCGACGTTTTCAACGAAGATCGGCTTCGCGCCAAGGGAGAGAATCTGCTCCTTCGTCGCTGACCGGACGTCGGTCGCCGAGACCTGGGCACCCAAGCGGCGTGCGGTCGCGATCGCCTGAAGCCCCGCAACGCCCACGCCCATGATGAAGGCGCGCGCCGCCGACACGGTTCCGGCCGCCGTCATCATCATTGGAAAGGCCCGGCCATATTCGGCGGCGGCATCCAGTACGGCCTTGTAGCCGGCAAGGTTGGACTGCGACGAAAGGATATCCATGGATTGCGCGCGGGTGATGCGCGGCATGAATTCCATCGCCAGCGCCTCAAGTCCCGCATTGGCGTAGGCATCGACCCGCGCCCGCTCGCCAAAGGGATTGAGCCCCGCGACCAGCATCGCGCCGGCTTTGACCCCATTCAGGCTCTCCACCGACGGCCCCTGCACGCCCAATATGATGTCCGCATCCTTCAGCGTCTCCGCCCGGCTGCCAATCACTGCGCCTGCAGCGGCGTAATCGGCGTCCGCAATAGCGGCTGATTCGCCCGCTCCCTGTTCAACGGCCAGGGCGGCGCCCAGACCAATGAACTTCTTGACCGTTTCAGGCGTGGCGGATACCCGCCGCTCACCTTCGGCCTGCTCTTTCAGAACAGCTATTTTCATGGGTTTCTAGGGCGTCAGGCGATCAGGAATACAACAAGAGCCCCTGCCGCCAGGCTAGCGATCGTGCCCCATTTCATCAGCCCCAGGAAGCCGTGATAGGTCTTGACCGCATCATTGATATTGCTGTTGGAGCCCATAGGTTTTCCCCTTCACATGTATAAAAATCGCGGCCTATGTAGCCGCATGTACCCCAGCCCTCAAGTCCGGGCCTCGCAAAGAATCGCGCTTAGATTAATCCAGTCTTTACTTCATCCTTTTATTGCTAGCACCCTGTGACAATGAAGGGTTTCTAATGGCGCATAACGGCACGCCCCTGCTGATGCTGATCGATGACGAACCGGCGCAACGCCGGCTGATCGCGGCATTGGCGATGCGCGCGGGATGGCGGACCATCTTCGCCAATGATGGCGAAACGGCCATTGCCATGCTGGGCACGCAGGATGGCATGCGGCTTGACGCCATATTGCTGGACCATTGGGAACCGGCCTTTGACGCCGCAAAACTGATTGCCGAAATCAAGCAGCGGCGCCCTGCCCTTCCCATTCTGGTCATGACGGCCCAGAACAGCGTGGCGGTGGCCGTGGAGGCGATGCGCGCAGGGGCGACCGACTTTCTTTCCAAGCCCATTGCCCCTGACCGGCTGCTCGCCGCGCTGCATGCCGCCATTTCGCTGGCGCCGGACATCGGCGAACTGCGCCCCCTGTCGGAGAAAATGCCGGCCCCGCTGGCCTTTGAGGAGATTGTGGGCTCCGCGCCGCAGTTCCGCTCGGCGCTCGCCATTGCCGCCAAGGCCGCCCGCGCCCGGATTCCCGTCCTGATCGAAGGAGAAAGCGGTGTAGGCAAGGAAGTCATTGCCCACGCCATCCATGCTGCCTCTCCACGCTTTAAGCAGAGGATGGTGACCGTTAACTGCGGCGCCATCCCGGCCAATCTGGTCGAATCGGAGCTTTTCGGTCACGAAAAAGGCGCTTTTACAGGGGCGTTCGAGCGTCAGATCGGGCGTTTCATCGATGCCGATGGCGGCACAATCTTTCTCGACGAGATCGGCGAGTTGCCCATGGACGCGCAAGTCAAGCTGCTTCGCGTTATCGAAAATGGCGAAGCGCAGCCCATCGGCGCCCGTATGCCGCAGCAGGTGGATGTGCGCGTTATTGCCGCCACCAACCGCCGCCTGCAAGAAGAGGTGGATACCGGCCGTTTCCGCGAAGACCTTTTTTACCGCCTCAATGTCGTTCAGCTCACCATTCCGCCGCTAAGGGAGCGTACGGGCGACATACCGGCTCTTGCGCGTCACCTGCTCGCCCGGATCGCCACTCAGCCGGGCCTTCGCAGTCTGGGCATCACTGCGGAGGCGCTTGGCCTTTTGATGGCGCATCCCTGGCCCGGCAATGTCCGCCAGCTACAAAATGCCCTGTTCCGCGCAGCCGTCCTTTGCGACGGCGACGCGTTGACCCCAGGCGACTTCCCGCAGATTGCGGCGCAGATCGAGGCGAAGCTGAAGAATAATGGGCCGCGCGAGCGCCTTACCGACCATGGCGTCGGCGTTACCCTGTACCAGACCAACGGGCATATCCGCACGCTTGCAGAGATCGAGGCCGACGTCATTCGCCTGGCCATCGGCCATTACCGCGGCCGGATGACCGAGGTGGCCCGTCGCCTGGGCATCGGACGGTCGACCCTTTACCGCAAGCTGGCCGAACTCGGCATAGACAGCAGCGCTGCCTGAACTTGGCTTGGGCAAGCTCAGGGGGCACAGCCCTCCCCGCTCCCTAAATCTCGACCTGGCTGCCTAGCTCCACGACCCGGTTGGTCGGCAAGCGGAAGAATTCCATCGCGCTTTCCGCATTGCGCAGCATCCAGGCGAACACCTTCTCCCGCCACAGAGCCATGCCTGGCCGCGCGGAAGGCAGCAAGGTCTGCCGCGCAAGGAAGAAGCTGGTCTCCATCATCTTGAACTCGGCCCCGCACTCCGTGATCTGCTTCAGGGCAGCGGGCACGTCCGGTTCCTGCATGAAGCCATATTTCAGCACGAGGCGAAAAAAACCGCGCCCCAAATCCTCCAGCTTGCGGCGGCCTTCCTCCTCGACGAACGGCTCGTCGGCGATCTTGACCGTCAGCAGGATGACGCGCTCGTGCAATACCTTGTTGTGCTTCAGATTATGGAGCAGCGCGTGCGGCACGCCGTCAGGGGTCGACGTCATGAACACCGCTGTTCCCGGCACCCGCACTGCGCTATTTGCCGCCGAAGCCACAAAGATCGGAATGGGCATCGCCGCCTCGCGCATGCGTTCCATCATGAGTTGCCGTCCCTTGGCCCAGGTTGTCAGCAGCGTGAAGATCACGAGGCCCACCATCAGCGGGAACCAGCCGCCATCGGGCACCTTTGTCAGGTTCGCCGTGAAATAGGCGATATCGACGATGTAGAACACGCTGAGCAGCGGTATGGCCCAGAGCGGCGGCCAGCGCCACAGACGGAAGATCAGCACCGTCAGCAGCGCCGTGTCGATCAGCATCGCACCGGTCACCGCAAT
Source organism: Rhizorhapis sp. (assembly GCF_035276005.1). Taxonomy (NCBI): domain Bacteria; kingdom Pseudomonadati; phylum Pseudomonadota; class Alphaproteobacteria; order Sphingomonadales; family Sphingomonadaceae; genus Rhizorhapis; species Rhizorhapis sp. The sequence goes on along the minus strand of NZ_DATEMB010000059.1, from coordinate 99,799 downwards.
GCCATAGGCAGAGGTGAGCCCCGAGGAATTCTGGAAGCTCAGCACCAGCAGGATCACCATTACCATTAGGCCCCAGTTCACCAGCGGGATATAAATCTGTCCGGCGGTTGAGGCGCTGGTATGGGAAATCCGCAAGCGCGGCATGAAGCCAAGCTGGATGGCCTGCTGCGTCACCGAAAATGCGCCGGAGATCACCGCTTGGCTGGCGATGATCGCGGCAAGGGTCGCTATGCCGACCAGGGGCAGCCTGAACCACACCGGCGCCAGATTGTAGAAGGGGCTTTCCAGCGCGGGGATGCCCTCCCGGAACAGCAGCGCGCCTTGGCCCATATAGTTCATCATCAAAGCGGGCAGCACAAAGAAGAGCCAGGAGACGCGGATCGGCTTGCGTCCGAAATGGCCCATATCGGCATAGAGCGCCTCGGCACCCGTCACGGCCAGCACCACTGACCCAAGGGCCAGAAAGGCCGCAAAGCCGTCAATCATGAAGAAATTGATCGCCCACCAGGGATTGAAGGCGATCAAAATATGGGGCGTATGCCAAATGCTGACGATGCCTAGCACCGATATCGTCAGAAAATAGGCCATCATGATTGGCCCGAACATCGCCGCAACCCGGTTCGTTCCCCCCCGCTGGATCGCGAAGAGGCCAATCAGGATGATCACGGCAATGGGAACGATCAGCGCATCGAGGGCAGGATTGACGACCGCGAGACCCTCTACGGCCGACAGCACCGACACGGCCGGGGTGATCATGCTGTCGCCATAGAAGAGCGAGGTGGCGAATACGCCCAGCATGATGATGCTGCGGGACCAGCGCTGCGTCTTCGTCCGGCCACTGATCAGGGCGAGCAGGGCAAGGCTCCCGCCTTCACCCTTATTGTCGGCGCGCATGATGATCGTGACATATTTCAGCGTCACCACCAGCATCATCGACCAGAACATCAGGCTGATGACGCCCAATATATGCTCCGGATCGAGCGTCAGCTTATGGTGCCCGGCAAAGGTTTCGCGGAAGGCATAGAGCGGGCTGGTGCCGATGTCGCCGAAGACGATGCCGATGGCTCCAACGGCAAGCTTCAGCAGCGCCTGATCCTCATGGCCATGATGGAGGGGCGCCGCCGGGGCAGAATCGTCCAACTGCGCAGCCGCTGTTCCAGGAGTGGAGGCATCTGCCATTTTACAAGGATTCCAGCGTCATAATCGCTCTATTGCGCCCCCGCACACCCCATCTCAAAGGGGCCTTACCGGCAATGACCGCGCGCCCTAGCATGGCTGGTGGTGCGGTGCAACAAGTGGTCGAACAGCATCATTGTTCCAGACCGGTCGTCTCATTTCCGGACGTGGAACCCATGGGCGCACCGCCGTTCATGGCGCGCTCCAATATACCAAGATTGGTTTCAATGTCGGCCCGCCATTCCGCATCGGCAGGAGCCCTGGCTAACAGATCGCGCCAGATCTTGTCCGCCTGCTGCGGCTGACCGGATTGAGCCAGGGCCAGGCCGTAGAAATAAGCGGGTGCGGGCATCTCGGGAGCGAGGTTGATCGCTTTGCGGAAAGCAAATTCGGCGGCCGGAGACAGGACGCCATTTCCATGCACCATCAGCGCATTGCCAAGGCCCAGCCATAAATTGGCGTCATCGGGATACTGCTTCAGTCCGACACGCAGGACGTTGGCAGCTTCCTCATGCTTTCCGCGCCGGTTGAAGGCGTCGGAGAGGACCAGCCACTGCCCGGCCTCGCTGAATCGCTCGCCCATTTCCTTGCGAAGCTTCGCTGCGTCCTCGTCAAAGGCATTATCCTCGCCAGCCGCGCGAACAGGAGAGCCGGCCAGGGAGGGATTCCCCTGCCAGGCATAGCCTGCAAGCCCAATCAGCAAAGCGGCCGCAATGATTTCGAAGCTAGACCGTTCCGTCCTGCCCAAGCGGACGATGGCGGCCCCAGCCAGTATGGCGAGCCCGATGGCCATGATCCAACCGTTCATGACGGGGTGTTCCTTCGCTTGTGCCGCTTCAAACGCCCGCGCAATAGCCATAGCCCGACAGCCAGCAGCAGCACCGGCGCGGCCCATAATGGCCAGGTCAGCGGCTCAACGGGCGGTGCATAGGTCACCCAGGCGCCATAGCGCTCCACCAGCCACTTACGGATCTGCTCCGGCTTCTCCCCGGCAAGGATGCGCTGCCGGATTTGCGACCGCATGTCCCCCGCCATGCTGGCATTGCTGTCGGCGATCGACTGGCTTTGGCAAACCAGGCAACGGATGGTTTCCATCAAGGACTTCGCCTGCGCCTCCAGCCGGGGGTCATCGAGCTGCCGGTCGGCATAAGGAGCGGGCGGGACAGCGGTTTGGGCCTCGACTGGCACCTGAAGGCTGAAGAGGGCTAAAACGGCCGGTAAAGCCGTCGCCCCTGCGAAGGCAGGGGCCCAGCTTCTCTTCAAAACTGCCCCGAGGAAAAAGCGGGGTCCCTGCTTGCACAAGGACGAAGGAAAATGGGTCATCACCGCGCCTCCCGCAGCTTTTCCAGCAACATCGGCACATCCTCTTTCCGGATCTCGCCGATATGCTGATAAGCGATCAGGCCCTTGCCATCGATCACGAAGGTTTCCGGTACTCCAGAAGAGCCAAGCGCAATTTGGACGCTGCTGTCCACATCGGAACCGATCCGCGCATAGGGATTGCCCCAGCGGCCAAGGAAGCGCGTCAGGTCCTCCCTGCTGTCGCGAATCGCCACGCCCTCAATCTGAACCCCTGCCTCCTTGAGGGCCGCCAGTTGCGGCGCTTCGGCGGCGCAGGGGACGCACCAGCTTGCGAATATGTTGAGCAAGCGCGGCTCGCCCCGCCTGAAATCAGCCGTGGAAAGTCCCGGCCGTTCAGGCACGCCTGCCGGTAGCACGAAGGCCGGAAGCGGTTTGCCAATCATCCGTGATTCGATCGTACGGTCGGCAGGCTTCATGATTCCGGTCGCAAATATTACGAAGAACAGACCAAACAGCGCCAACGGCACCCATAGCAGCCAGCGGCTCATGCGTAGGCCCTCCGAATCGCAGCCGTCCAGGACCGCCGCACCCGCCCGACCAGCGCCAGAGCCCCGCCCAACGCGATCATGATGCCGCCCGCCCAGATGAGCGTTACAAAGGGTTTCCACCAGATCCGCAATTGCCAGCGCTCATCATCCACCTGCTCCCCAAGCACGACATAAAGCTGTCCATCCCAGCGCGTGAGCAGCGCCGCCTCTGTCGTAGGCGTTGGGGGTGAAGGGAAAAAACGCGCCTGCGGACGCATTTCCACTGTCTCAGAGCTACCGCGGCTCGCGTGCATCACACCTTCAAGCGCCGTCCAATTGGGTCCTGCGAGGGGAGAGATGCTGTCAAACGTCACGGTCCAGCCCGCAATCTCCACCTTGTCGCCAGGTCGGGCGGCAATCAGCCTTTCCTTGTTGAAGGCGCTTTCCGAAGCCATGCCCGCCAGGCTGACGGCAACGCCCAGATGCGCAATCACCATACCCCAGGTAAAGAGCGGCGTCCGGCGAAGATTACGCTTCCAGAGCGGGGCAAGGCTGGCAACACCCACCCCGAAGGCAAGCGTCAGACCGAGCAGCGGCAATACTCCAATCCGTCCGGCAGCAAATGCCAGCAGCGCGGCGAGCGCAATGATGGTAACCGCCGCCGGGACCAAAAGCCGCCTGCCCACCACCGGCGCCCGGTCCTTCTGCCAGCGCGTGACCGGTCCCGCCGCCATGATGACCACCAGCAACAGCGCCAGCGGACCCGCCGCACTGTTGAAATAGGGCGGTCCCACCGACAGTTTTTCGCCTGTCACGGCCTCGACCCCAAGGGGGTAAAGCGTGCCCACCAGTACGATCCCCAAGATCGCCGACAGCAGCAAGTTATTGACGACCAGCGTTCCTTCCCGGCTGACTGCTTCGAACTGCTTGCCTTCACGCACGGTGCCAACCCGCAGGGCGAACAGCGCAAGCGCGCCCCCGATATAAAGCGTCAGCAGCGCCAGGATGAAGCTGCCGCGTTCCGGGTCCACGGCAAAAGCATGAACGCTGGTCAAAATCCCTGAACGGACTAGGAAGGTCCCCACCATCGACATGGAGAAGGCCACCACTGCCAGCATGATCGTCCATGCGCGAAGCCCGTCTCGTGTTGCGAGCACCGTCACGCTATGGAGCAACGCCGTCGCCGCGAGCCAGGGCATCAGCGATGCGTTCTCCACCGGGTCCCAGAACCACCAGCCGCCCCAGCCCAGTTCATAATAGGCCCAATAGCTTCCCGCCGTGATGCCCAGCGTCAGGAATATCCAGGATGCAAGCACCCATGGCCGCATCGCCCTTGCAAAGGCCGCATCCACATTGCAGGTCAGGAGGGCGCCAACAGCGAAGGAAAAGGCGACCGAGAGGCCAACATAGCCGAAATAGAGCGTTGGCGGGTGGAAGGCGAGCCCCGGATCCTGCAGCAGCGGGTTGAGGCCCTGCCCATCCTGCGCGGGCGGGTTCAAACGCTCGAACGGATTGGAGGAGAACAGCAGGAAAGCGTAGAAACCAAGACTGATCACCGCCTGAGCGCCCAGCGTCGCCATATGCGTGTCGCGCCGCAGCGTCCGTTCGAACAGCGCCACCGCGCTCCCGGCGAGCCCCATGACGGTTACCCAGAGCAGCATCGAGCCTTCATGGTTCCCCCAGGTTCCCGCAACCTTGTAGAGCATCGGCTTTAGCGAATGGCTGTTCATCGCCACTAGCTTCACCGACATGTCGGAGCGCACGAACAGCCAGATCAGCAGCGCAAAGGCGAGCGCGCAGAGCAGCCCCTGCACCACGGCCACCGGTCGCACGGCGGTCAGCAACTCATCCTTCGCGCCCTTGACGCCGGCCCACACCAGCCCGAACTGCAACGCCGCCAGCGCCGCAGCAAGCCAGAGCGCGGCAAGACCTGTCTCAGCGATCATGCAATCCCCTACATTTTGGAAGTTTTGCATAATTCACATTGTCCCCCTCCGTCGTCCCTGCGCGGGCAGGGACGACGTAAAAGAGAAAACTGCGTATACAAAGGTCTGTCATCTCATGAATGAGGCCGGGCTGGAGCAGAAAAAACAAACTCACTTCGTCCCCTTCATCTCATGCGTTTTCGCATCATATTGCATGCCCTCAAGCTCGCGCGGCATGTAGCGCTCGTCATGCTTGGCAAGCAGATTGTTCGCGACGAATGTGCCCGAACGATCAAAGGAGCCCTCTGCAACCACGCCCGATCCTTCCTTGAATAGATCGGGTGCAATGCCGCTGAATTTCGCAGGCACCGTGGCCTTGCCGTCGGTCACGTCAAAGCGGATCGTCACGCCGTCCGCTTCTCGCTTGAGACTTCCATCGACCACCATGCCGCCTAGGCGAATGGCGCGTCCGGCCTCCACGCCCTTGGTCTTCACGTCATTGGGTGCATAGAAATAGGCTGCTTCGTCCTTCAGGGCCGATGCGGCCAGCAGCCCCGCACCCACCAGTGCGAAGAGCGCCACGAGCGCGAGGATCAACCGCTGATGCTTCGCCTTCATCGCCACGGCCTTACCTTTCCCTCGTCCACTGTTCCGCACGCCGCTCGGCTTGCCGCATGGCCGAAAAGGCCCAAAGGCATACGCCAGCCGTGCCGAGGAAGGTCAGCCCATAGGCTGCAATGATGAAGAGCCAGTGATCCACCTGAGAAGCCCTAAGTCCGCGCCAGCCTTTGCAGCCGCGCCTCCACCTTGTTCTGCGCCAGCAGCGCCCGCATCCGCATCAGTACGATCGCCCCGAACAGCAGGCTGAAGCCAAGCACTGTAAAACCAAGCGGCCACAGGATCGAATTGTCGATGGTCGATCCGCGCAAGGTGATGCTCGGCCCCTGATGCAGGCTGTTCCACCACACGACCGAGCGGTTGATGATCGGGATGTTGATCGCGCCCACCAGGCCAAAAATCGCTGTCACTCGGCTGACGCTGCCTCTGTTGCCAGGACTTTCCCCGGCACTCGCATTGGCAAGGGCGATATAGCCAAGATACAGGAAGAGCAGCACCAGCATGCTCGTCATCCGCCCATCCCATTCCCACCAGGTACCCCAGGTCGGCCGTCCCCAGATCGACCCGGTGACGAGGCAGATGGCGGTAAACAGTGCGCCCGGCACAGCTATGGCGCGCGCTGCAACGCCCGCCAGCGGATGCCGCCACACGATCTGCATCAAACTGGCGATCGCAAGACCGGTCCATCCGCCCATGCCCAGCCAGGCGGCGGGTACATGGACATACATGATCCGCACGCTATCGCCCTGAAGATAGTCGGCCGGTGTATAGAGCAGCCCCGCCGCCGCCCCGATTGAAAGCAGCAGCAAACCGCCCCAGAACAGCCAGGGCGTTAATGGCCGCGCAATGGAAAGAAACCGCGTAGGATTGGCGAAAACATGCATATGCGCGACGCTCTTTAGTCGAGGTCGAAGCGCAAGGCCAGTGGACTTTGCGCCCCCTTGCGCCGCCGCCCTAAATCCCCCATATGGCGCGCGGGAGTCGGGCGGACGTAGTTCTCGCCAACCTGGTCAGATCCTGACGGAAGCAGCCACAACGAATTCGCTGCGGGTCGTTCCGGCTCCCACCCTTTCCTCGAAAATGCTATCCCCTTCCACTGTTCGTCCCGAGCGAAGTCCAGGGGCGCCTGCGCAACGTCCCTCGACTTCGCTCGGGACGAACGGGTAGAAGTGCTGCCATGACCGATTCCGTCCAACCCTATCGCGTCCTCGCACGCAAATACCGGCCGCAGAATTTCGCGCAGCTCATCGGCCAGGACGCGATGGTGCAGACGCTGGGAAATGCCATCAAGCGCGACCGCCTGGCCCATGCCTTTCTGATGACCGGCGTGCGCGGCGTGGGCAAGACGTCGACCGCCCGCCTGATCGCCAAGGCGCTTAACTGCGTCGGACCGGATGGTCAGGGCGGCCCCACCATCGATCCCTGCGGCGTCTGCGAACCCTGCAAGGCCATTGCCGAAGGCCGGCATATCGATGTCATCGAAATGGACGCCGCATCCAACACCGGCGTCGACGATGTGCGGGAGATCATAGAGGCGGTGCGCTATGCCGCCGTCTCCGCGCGCTACAAGGTCTATATCATCGACGAAGTCCACATGCTCACCAAGAACGCCTTCAACGCGCTCTTGAAGACGCTTGAGGAACCGCCGCCGCATGTCAAATTTCTCTTCGCCACCACCGAAGTGAACAAGGTGCCGGTGACGGTGCTTTCCCGTTGCCAGCGGTTCGACCTGCGCCGTATCCCCGCCGAAAAGCTGGCGGCGCACTTCGCACATGTGGTCCACCAGGAGGGCGTCGCCGCCGAACCCGAGGCGATCGCCCTCATCGCGCAGGCTGCGGAGGGTTCGGCGCGAGACGGGCTCTCCATCCTCGACCAGGCGATCGCCCATGCCGATATGGAGGGGGAAGCCAGGGTCACCGCCGCGCAGGTCCGGGACATGCTCGGCCTGTCAGACCGGGGCGCGGTTCGCCGCCTCTTCGGTCATCTGCTGGAGGGCGAACCCCAACAACTCCTCGCCGCCATCAATGAACAGCATATGCTGGGCGTCGAGCCGGTGGCGCTGATGCGCGGCCTGCTCGAAATCTGCCATGCCATCACGGTTGCGAAGGCCGGCCGCAATGACGGGGACCCGATGCGGTCCGAAGAAGAGCGCGCAATGCTTTCGGACTGGGCGGACCAGATGGGCTTTGCAACGCTCCACCGCCTCTGGCAGCTACTGGTCAAGGGCCATGACGAGGTGGCGAGCGCTGCGATGCCGATCGAGGCTTGCGAAATGGCGCTGCTCCGCGTCCTGCACGCCGCCACCCTTCCCGATCCCGGCGAACTTGCGCGGCTCCTGAAGGAAGGGGGCATCCCCACCCAGACGCCCGCAGCAGCTCCGCCGCCTGCCGATGAACCCGGCCTCCCCCTCGCTCAGGCTCCCAAAGCGCCCGGGGGACAGGTCCCTGAAAATTTCCGCGCCCTCATCGAACTGCTCTGGGAAAAGGGCAAGCCGCACCTTGCTCAGCAGATGCACGATTATGTCGGCCTCATCCGCTACGCCCCGCCCGAGCTTGTCATAAAGCCCGTTCAGCCCTTGCCCGCCGAATTCAACCGGGATACGGCGGCGGTCCTCAAGAGTTTGACCGGGATGAACTGGCAAGTCGTCACCGGCGACGGCCCAGCCGAACCCAGCCTGCTGGAACAGGAACAGGCGGCCGAGGCCGAAGCGCGGCAGGCGATATTGGACACCCCGGTCGTCAAAGCTGCCATGGCGGCGTTCCCCGATGCGGAATTGCTGCCGATCGACGAAAAAGACCAATGGAGTGCAACCGCATGAAGGATCTCGACGAAATTCTGGGCATGGCAAAGAATGTCCAGGCGGAGCTTGAAAAAGCACAGGCCAATCTCGACAAGATCGAGGTGGAGGGCGTCTCCGGCGGCGGCCTCGTCCGGGTACGCGCGACGGCAAAAGGCCGTATCGTGGGCGTTTCCATCGACGAAAGCCTGCTTGCGCCCAGCGAGAAGCAGATGACCGAGGACCTTGTAGCCGCCGCCTTCAATGACGCGCGCACCAAGGCTGATCAGGCAAGCCAGCAGGAAATGAGCAAGATGACCGCAGGCATTCCGCTGCCTCCGGGCTTCAAGCTGCCGTTTTGACCGTCATTCCCCTCCCGCAGGCGGGAGGGATTGGGGAGGCCCTACGTTCTCGTCTGGCACTACACGCCCTCCTCCGCCCCTGCGCGCGCGGGAGGGAAGAATATTGATATGTTGCACCCTTACACCATATTGGGGACAAGCCGGACGCTCCCTCTCCCATCCGTCGCGTCCGCTCTGGAGTAAATATGACGAAATCCTACCCCTTGCTGCCCCTGCGCGACATTGTGGTTTTTCCGCAGATGATCGTTCCGCTTTTTGTTGGCCGCGACAAAAGCGTGGTGGCGCTCGAAAAGGCCATGGAGGCGGACAAGGATATTTTCCTGGTGGCGCAATTGGATCCGGCGGAGGATGATCCCGACCGCGACGCGCTCTATGACCTCGGCGTCATCGCAACGGTCCTGCAACTGCTGAAGCTTCCCGACGGGACCGTCCGTGTCCTCGTTGAAGGCAAACAGCGTGCAAAGCTGGACGCTCTGGCGGCGGAGGAAGGATATATCCTCGCCAATGTGACTGCCATTGAGGAGGAACCCGCAACCGGTCCTGAGGCTCAGGCCCTCATGCGCTCTGTTGTCGAGCAGTTCGAAAATTATGCGAAGCTCAACAAGAAGCTGCCCGCCGAAACGCCGGTCCAGCTCAGCGAAATCGATGATGCTGCGCGCCTTGCCGATGCCGTGGCGGCCAATATCAATGTGAAGGTTGCAGACAAGCAATCGCTGCTGGTCGAGGCCGATCCCGTCAAGCGCCTGGAAATGGTCTTCGCCTTCATGGAGGGCGAGCTTGGCGTGCTTCAGGTGGAGCGCAAAATTCGCGGCCGCGTGAAGCGCCAGATGGAGAAGACCCAGCGCGAATATTATCTCAACGAACAGCTGAAGGCGATCCAGCGCGAACTCGGCAATGAGGGCGAGGACGGCGGCGACGAACTCGCCGAGCTCACCGCCAAGATCCAGAAGCTGAAACTCAGCCAGGAAGCCCGGACCAAAGCGCAAGGCGAGCTCAAGAAGCTGAAAAGCATGCAGCCCATGTCGGCGGAAGCCACCGTGGTGCGCAACTATCTCGACGTGCTGCTCGGGCTTCCCTGGGGCAAGAAGTCCAAGCTCAAGAAGGACCTGAAAATCGCGCAGGAGGTCCTTGATGCCGACCATTTCGCACTGGAAAAGGTCAAGGACCGGATCATCGAATATCTGGCGGTGCAGGCGCGCACCAACAAGCTCAAGGGTCCTATCCTCTGCCTCGTAGGCCCTCCGGGTGTCGGCAAGACCTCGCTTGGCCGCAGCATTGCCAAGGCAACGGGCCGCGAATTCGTGCGCCAGTCGCTGGGCGGCGTGCGGGACGAAGCCGAAATCCGGGGCCATCGCCGCACCTATATCGGCTCGCTGCCCGGCAAGATCGTATCGAACCTCAAAAAGGCCGGAACGAGCAACCCTCTCTTCCTGCTCGACGAGATCGACAAGCTCGGACAGGATTTCCGGGGCGATCCGGCATCCGCCTTGCTTGAAGTGCTTGATCCCGAACAGAACAGCAAGTTCCAGGATCACTATCTGGAGATCGACATCGATCTTTCAGACGTCATGTTCGTGACCACCGCCAACTCGCTCAACCTTCCTCAGCCGCTACTCGACCGCATGGAGATCATCCGGCTCGAAGGCTATACCGAGGATGAAAAGGTCCAGATCGCCGAACGCCACCTGCTGCCAAAGCAGATCGAGGCACATGGCCTGAAGGAAGGCGAATTCGAAGTTACCGAAGACGCCGTCCGCGATCTGATCCGCTATTATACGCGGGAGGCAGGTGTCCGCACGCTGGAACGCGAGCTTGCGCGCCTCGCCCGCAAGGCGCTGCGCCGGATTCTCGAAGGCAAGACGGACACGGCCATTATCACGCCTGAAAATCTGGCCGATTATGCCGGTGTACGAAAATTCCGTCATGGCGTAGGCGAGGAAGAAAATCAGATCGGCGCCGTCACGGGGCTCGCATGGACCGAAGTGGGCGGCGAACTGCTCACCATCGAATCCGTCACGGTGCCTGGCAAGGGACAGATTCGCACCACCGGCAAGCTGGGCGAGGTAATGACCGAGTCCGTGCAGGCGGCCTTCTCCTATGTGAAGGCGCGTTCGCCCGGCTATGGGATCAAGCCCAGCATCTATAACCGCAAGGACATCCATATCCACTTGCCGGAAGGTGCGGTGCCCAAGGACGGGCCTTCCGCTGGCATCGGTATGGTGACTTCGATCGTTTCCACACTGACCGGCATTCCGGTCCGTAATGACGTGGCGATGACCGGAGAAGTCACCCTGCGCGGCCGTGTCCTCCCGATCGGCGGTCTTAAGGAAAAGCTCCTGGCGGCCCTGCGCGGCGGGATCAAGACCGTGCTGATTCCTGCTGAAAATGAGAAGGATCTGGCGGAAATTCCGGCCAATGTTAAAGAAGGACTCGAGATCGTCCCGGTTTCGCATGTCGATGAGGTACTGTTGCGGGCGTTGACTTCACCCTTGACACCCATCGACTGGACGGAAGAAGACGACCTTGCGGCTCAGCCGGTTAGCCCGATTCAGGGCGAATCCGATGCTGCGCTGCGCCATTGATGTCCGATTTTTACAATTTTCGTTTCGTTAGGCATAAGATCACGCTTTTTGGCGTTTTTTTCGTCGCTTTCCCTTTGACAGGAGCACGGGAGTTCGCCTTTATGTGCGGCCTAGCCGCGATTCCTATTTAACATCCAGAACAAGGGGGTTCCCAGGGCATGAACAAACAGGATCTTATTGGTACGGTCGCTGAGAGCAGCGGTCTCAGCAAGAGCGATGCAAGCAAGGCTGTCGAAGGCGTTTTCGACGCAATTAGCGGTGCCCTGAAGAAGGGTGACGAAGTCCGCCTGGTCGGCTTCGGCACATTCTCGGTCACCAAGCGCAAGGCTTCCACCGGACGCAACCCCCGGACCGGCGAGCCGATGACCATCAAGGCTTCTGCACAGCCCAAGTTCAAGGCTGGCAAGGGTCTGAAGGACTCCGTCAACTGATCGCATGAGGCGCTCCCTTATGGGAGCGCCTTACTCTCCTGGCTTCGCGGCCAATGCGATACCGCAACAGAAAGGCGCCTCACCAGGCGCCTTTTTCGTGGCCGACGTTTTTTGGTTTAACGTCCGGCGGTCCCAAAAGCAAAAACTCACAACGAGGGCGAAACATAAACCGGATAGCGCCGTTCCTTGGCCAATGTCATTCGCATGTCCGGTCCCAGATAGGAGTGTGCATTCGGCCATGATCGACCCACTTGCTGTCCTACCCCATCTCATCGCCTTGAGTGTTGCTTATGCTCTTGCCCTTCCAATCGGCTGGAACCGGGAGAAGGCGGAACGGAGCGCAGGCCTGCGGACCTTTCCCTTGGTGGCGGTTGCAAGTTGCGGCTTTGTAGAGGGCATCGAGGCAATGATGGCGCACGATCCATCAGCGGTTGCCCGCGTGCTCGAAGGAGTGATCGCCGGCATCGGCTTTCTGGGCGGCGGCGCCATTCTCCAGCAGAAGCGTTCGGTAAGGGGCACAGCCACAGCGGCCAGCCTTTGGATAACAGGCGCCATCGGCGTCGCCTCCGGTCTCGGCAGCTACGACGTGGCAGTGGTTCTTTCGCTCATCACATTGCTCACGCTCTGGATCATGCCGCCGCTGAAACCCGACGCCAGCGAACGCGGTGAGGAAGCTGCCGACGAAGCATAGGCACCATGACCACTATCAGCCACTGATCTGTCGACGCGAGGGCTTATCCTCGCTAATGGGCGAGCGATGCTGCGCTTGTCCGGACTGAAACTGCCCCTCGATCATGCGCCGGAAGACATGCCGGCCGCCATCTGCGCCCGTCTGGGCATCGAACCTGATGCGCTGATCCGTTACGAGGTCTTTCGCAGGGGCAATGATGCGCGGCGTAAAAGCGCCATCCAGCTTGTCTATACCCTCGATCTGGAATTGGCCGGCGAGGCAGCAGTGCTCGCGCGCTTTGCCAAGGATTCCGATGTCCGCCCCACGCCGGATATGGAGTACCGGTTCCCCACCAAAGCGCCTGCCAATTGGACCGGCCTTCGTCCCGTGGTTGTTGGTGCGGGGCCCTGTGGCCTGTTTGCTGGCCTGATCCTGGCGCAAATGGGATTCCGGCCGATCATCCTCGACCGCGGCAAAGTGGTGCGGGAACGGACCAAGGACACCTGGGGCCTCTGGCGGCGCGCCGAGTTCAGCCCCGATTCCAACGTCCAGTTCGGTGAAGGCGGCGCGGGCACCTTCTCCGACGGCAAGCTCTATTGCCGGACCAAGGACCCCCGCTTCCTTGGCCGCAAGGTTCTGCACGAATTTGTGAAGGCTGGTGCCCCGGACGACATATTATGGGAGGCGCATCCCCATATCGGCACCTTCCGCCTTGTCTCCATGGTCGAAAGCATGCGCCGCTCGATCGAGGAACTGGGCGGCGAATATCGCTGGCAGCACCGGGTCGACGATCTGGAGCTTGAGATGCGGCCGGACGGAAAGCATCGCCTGCGCGGCCTTCACCTCAATGACGGCAGCTTCCTTGAGGCCGATCATGTCGTCCTTGCCATCGGCCACAGCGCGCGGCCGACTTTTGAGATGTTGCACCGCCGGGGCGTCTATCTGGAGCCCAAGCCCTTCTCCATCGGCGTGCGCATAGAGCATCCCCAATCCTGGATCGACCGCGCCCGTTACGGCAAATGCGCCGGGCATCCCGATCTCGGCGCCGCTGCCTACAGCCTGGCGCATCACTGCTCCAACGGCCGCACCGTCTACAGCTTCTGCATGTGCCCAGGGGGCCGGGTCGTAGCTGCGACGTCTGAACCCGGCCGCGTTGTCACCAATGGCATGAGCCAATATTCCCGCGCCGAGTTCAACGCCAATTCCGGCCTGGTCGTCGCCATAGATCCAGCGCGGGACTATCCCGATGGTCCGCTCGCTGGGATCGCCTTCCAGCGGCATTGGGAATCGCAAGCCTTTGTCGCGGGCGGGTCATCCTATTGGGCGCCGGGACAGAAGGTCGGAGATTTCCTTGCTGGCCGTCCATCCGCCGGACTTGGCGAGGTGATACCGTCCTACAAGCCGGGCGTGACGATGACTGATCTTTCACAATGCCTCCCGGCTTTCGCGGTGGAGGCAATGCGGGAGGCGCTGCCCGTCTTCGGTCGCCAGATTACCAACTATGACCATCCCGACGCAGTCATGACCGGAGTGGAAACCCGCACCTCCTCTCCTCTCCGCATCACTCGAGGCAAGGATTTTCAAAGCCTGAATGTGGAACGCCTGTTCCCTGCAGGCGAAGGGGCGGGATATGCGGGGGGCATCCTCTCCGCTGCGATTGACGGCATCAAGGTGGCCGAGGCCGTGGCGGCCAGTATCATGGCCCGATAGCCAGGCAGCCCTGTCCGGAAGTTCAGGTCCAATAGCCTCAATAGCAAGGCGAAGGGACGTTGCTACAGCTTGCGAACTGTCCCGAAAGGCCGGAAACTTTCGCTCCAAATCTAACAGGATCAGGGGCAAGCGGCAGGGGCCATGGCGCCGAAATATCGTTCCGACATAGATGGTCTGCGCGCGATCGCCGTGGGCGGCGTGGTGCTGTATCACGCCTTCCCCACGCTGCTGCCCGGCGGTTTTATCGGGGTCGACATATTCTTTGTCATTTCGGGCTTCCTGATCACCTCCATCATTGCGTCGGACGCCTTGGCAGGGAAGTTCTCCATCGCGGGCTTCTATGAGCGGCGGTTCAGGCGGATATTGCCTGCGCTCCTCTTCATGCTGGTTCTCACGACCATCGGGGCGGTGCTGATCCTTCCCCCGACCGAGCTTGAGCAATATGGCCAAAGCCTGATTGCCGTCGCGCTCTTTGGATCGAATATCCTGTTCTGGCGGGAAGGCGGCTATTTCGATCAGCCAGCGCATGACAAGCCCCTGCTCCACACCTGGTCGCTCGCTGTGGAGGAACAATTCTACATCCTGTGGCCACTCATCATCGCGGCGCTGGTGGCCTTGGGGCGGGAAAGAACACTGCGTGGATTTGTGTGGCTCGCGGTCATTGGTTCGCTTCTTGCCGCCGAAGCGATGGTCCGCATGGCGCCGACGCAGGCTTTCTACCTCCTGCCCTATCGCGCCTGGGAACTGGGTTTTGGCGCCCTGCTTGCCATTGGCGCAGTACCGCCATTGCGCTCCGATCGGCAGCGGGAAGCCACAGCATGGGCCGGCATTGCCCTCATTCTCGTTCCAATGTTCCTCTACTCTCCTTCAACGCCCTTTCCGGGGCTCAGCGCCGTCCCGCCCTGTCTTGGCACAATGATGCTCATCCATGCGGGCAAGGGAGGTCTTACTTGGGCAGGAAAGCTGCTCTCCTGGCGTCCAGTCCTGTTCACGGGCCTCATTTCCTATGGCTTCTACCTCTGGCATTGGCCCGCGCTGGTCCTCTCGCAGATTGCGCTCAACCGGCCGCTGCATCCGGCCGAGGCGGCATTGGCGGTGAGCGCGGCCTTTGCTCTCGCAGCCTTTTCCCTGCGCTTTGTGGAGCGGCCATTCCGTCAGCAGGGGCAAAGCAGGATCAGCCGCCGTGCGGTGCTTGCCGCCAGCGGCATGACACTCGGGCTGTTCGCCAGTGCAGGCGCCACCGCCTATGCGACAAGAGGCTTTGCGGAACTGGCCTCGCCAAAGGTCAAGGTGGCTCAGGCGGCAATGGCAAGCATCAATCCTTATCGCGCGCGCTGTCACAATAATCTGGGCACCGCCGATCTGGGGCCGGTCGAGCAATGCTCTGCGGGTTCCGTTGGTGCCAAGGGCTATGAGGTCCTGCTATGGGGCGACTCCCATGGCGACCATTTGATGCCCGGTCTCGCCCACCAGGCGAGGACGCAGGGATTCAATGTGCGTCAGGCTACCGTCTCCGGATGCAGTCCGCTCATCCTCGGTTATGATGAGGTTCCTGCCCTTGACCGGCCGTGCGCGGCATTCCACCGAGCCGCGCTGGAAGAGGCTGGGCGTCAGCCTCAACTCCGCGCCATCGTCCTCAGCATCCGCTGGTCTTCAGAGCTGGCGGGCCTTGCCAAGCAGGCCTCACCGGACCCCGAACAGCAGGAAGCTCTCGGCGCGGCAGCGCTCTCCAGGGCGGCTGAAAGACTGCTCGCGGCCATTCGGCAGCATGTCCCGGCCCAAACCCACATCATCCTGGTGGGCTCGACCCCTGAGTTCGACATCTGGCCAGCCACATGCTTTGCCAGGGCTTATAAGCTGGAGGGCGATCCCAATGCCTGCGCCACTCAGCAGACGCGAGACGTCCGCTGGGGTTCGATTGCCGATGGAACGCTCAAGGCGATCGCGAAACGGCATCGGGGGATAGAGGTGGTTCTGCCAAGAAGCTCCTTCTGCCAAGGGACGCTTTGCCGCACCATCGCGAATGGAAAAATCCTGTTCCGCGACGATGATCACCTCACCAATGAGGGTTCCGAGCTCGTTGCAGGGGTCATCGGTCCATTGCTGTCAGGACCGGTTCAGCGTTCCAACAGGCCGCTCGTGTCTTCCTGAGCTGGCCGTCAAATCTCGCCCAGCACGACATCGAAGCCCCTGGCCTTCAAACGGCGGGCAAGATCGTCAATGCAGGCATGAAGAATTGCGGGCTCGGTCGAACGCACCACGAAGTTGGCGCCTACCCTCCCCTCCCTGAAGAAAGGATAACTTCCGATCTGGCAGCCTTCATGCGCCTTTTCGGTGTCCGCCAGCAAATTGGCCACTTCGCTTTCAGGCACCCAGCAACCGACGGTTTCGGAAAGCAACGGCCTTCCGCCATCGAGAGCGCCATTGAGCGCTTCCAGCATCTCGCCGGCGATGTACGGAACGCCAGCCATCAGGAAGATATTTCCGATCCTGATGCCCGGCGCACCCGAAAGCCGGTTTTCGATCAGGTCCGCCCCTTCCGGGACGCGCGCCATGCGAAGCCTTTGGTCGTTAAGACCGCCGCGCGTGGCGTAATATTGCTCCAGCGCGGCCCGCGCCTGGGGATGGACCACAACGCCCACCCCAAGAGCCGCCGCAATGGCATCCACCGTAATGTCGTCATGGGTCGGCCCGATGCCGCCAGTCGTGAACAGATAATCATTGCGCGCACGAAGGGCGTTCACCGCTTCTACGATGGCGGCCTGATCATCGGGCACCACTCGCACTTCCTTCAAGCGGATGCCCTGGACATTCAGCCAGAGCGCAATCTGCGAGATATTCTTGTCGGGGGTCCGGCCCGAAAGGATTTCATCGCCAATCACGATCAGTGCGGCAGTCCAGATACGGGGCTCGGTCATGGCAATCTCTTAACGCGCCAGCGCGGGCAGGCAAAGTGCCCTCTCGCAAAACTGCCGCGGCATACCTATAAGAACTCCATGACTGAATATGTGACCGTCACCAAGGACAGCCCCGCAGCGCGCTCGGGCGCCATCAAGCTCCATGATGCTGAAGGCTTTGCAGGTATGCGCAAGGCCGGACAGCTTGCCGCCGAAGTGCTGGACGCGGTCGTTCCCCATGTCGTTCCCGGCGTCACAACCGAAGAGCTCGATGACATCGCGCGGGACCATATGCTCCGCGGAGGCGGCGTGCCTGCTACGCTGGGCTACCGCGGCTACACCCATAGCTGCTGCATCTCGATCAACAATGTTATCTGCCACGGCATTCCCGGCCCCAAGCCGCTGAAGGACGGGGACATCGCCAATATCGACGTGACGGTGATCGTCGATGGCTGGCATGGTGACACCAGCCGCATGTTCATTGTCGGCGACGCCCCCATCAAGGCCAAGCGGCTTGTTGACGTCACCTATGAATGCCTGATGCTGGGCATCGAGCAGGCCAAACCCGGCAACACGATGGGAGACATCGGCTATGCGATACAGCGCCATGCAGAGAAATACCGTTATGGCGTGGTCCGCGATTTCTGCGGCCATGGCCTCGGCCGGGTCTTCCATGATGCTCCCGAGGTCGTCCATGTCGGCCGCCCCGGCATCGGTCCAGAACTGAAACCGGGCATGTTCTTCACCATCGAACCGATGATCAACATCGGAAAGCCTGGAGTGAAGATGCTGGAGGATGGCTGGACAGCGGTGACGCGCGACCGCACGCTGTCGGCCCAGTTCGAACACAGCATCGGCATCACGGAAACGGGCTGCGAGATCTTCACGAAGAGCCCGGCGGGCCTGGACCGGCCTCCTTATTGACGGGACGCAGGCTCCCGACGGAAGCCCCTGCGGCAAAGTTCCTGCAGTATCAGTAATTGAAATCTCGACTCGACGGCGCGGGATGTCGAGGCAAGGCCGCGCGTTTGTTTGCGCTTACACATTGCAGCGCAACAAACTCCCCGCTGCAAAAACTCATGACTGCACAATTCTTGTGCAAAATGCCTGTATCGTGCCCGTAAACCGGGCAGAATCCACAAAGTTTCCAAAAGTTCCCACGCCGTTCTGGCGATTCGAAAATTGGCACGCTAATTGATTGTGCAAGAGCGTGCGGTTGCGCGCGAGTCTCTATGCGCGTCCTGCAGCCAGGCTGCAGCGGTCGATCCGCTACAGGGGGAAGAAGTCGAAGAATGAAGAAGATTGAAGCGATCATCAAGCCGTTCAAACTGGACGAGGTAAAGGAAGCGCTGCACGAAGTGGGCGTATCCGGCATCACCGTGACCGAAGCCAAGGGGTTCGGCCGGCAGAAGGGCCATACCGAGCTGTATCGCGGTGCCGAATATGTCGTCGACTTCCTGCCCAAGGTGAAGCTGGAGGTCGTTGTCGAGGACGACTTGGCCGAGCGCGTAGTGGAGGCGATCGCCGCCGCAGCCCAGACAGGACGTATCGGCGACGGCAAGATTTTCGTCGTTCCGGTCGAAACCGCTCTTCGCATCCGCACGGGCGAAAGGGATTCAGACGCGATCTGAGGATCGCGCCCACTGAATGATGCGGGCCCGGTCGCAACGGCCCGCTTCTTCCACATCACAAGTATTTGAAAAAAGGAAGGTAAGCGAAATGGCGAATACGCCCAAAGATATTCTGAAAATGATCGAAGAAAAGGAGATCGAGTGGGTCGACCTTCGCTTCACCGATCCCAAGGGCAAGTGGCAGCACCTCAGCATGGTATCGACCGTCGTCGGAGAAGACGAACTGACCGACGGTTTCATGTTCGACGGTTCGTCAATTGAAGGCTGGAAGGCGATCAATGAATCCGACATGATCCTGAAGCCGGACCTGGAGGCCGCCTATGTCGATCCGTTCAGCGCCACTCCGATGCTGATCCTCTTCTGCGACATCGTCGAGCCGGGCACCGGCGAGCTTTATGCGCGCGACCCCCGCTCGACCGCCAAGCGCGCCGAGGCTTACCTCAAGGCCACCGGCATCGGCGACACGGTCTATGTGGGCCCGGAAGCCGAATTCTTCATGTTCGACGACGTGAAGTTCGAAAACACCTATTCCACCAGCTACTACGCCATTGATGACATCGAACTGCCGACCAACACCGGCAAGTCCTACGAAGGCGGCAATCTCGGCCACCGTCCGCGCGCCAAGGGCGGCTACTTCCCGGTCGCTCCGGTCGACAGCTGCATGGACATCCGCGGCGAGATGGTTTCGACCATGCTTGAAATGGGCCTGCCCTGCGACAAGCACCACCATGAAGTGGCCTCGGCCCAGCATGAACTTGGCCTGACCTTCGGCACGCTGGTCGAAACCGCCGATCGCATGCAGATCTACAAATATGTCGTCCACATGGTGGCCCAGGCCTATGGCAAGACCGCGACCTTCATGCCCAAGCCGATCAAGGAAGATAATGGCTCGGGCATGCACACCCACATCTCGATCTGGGAAAAGGGCAACCCCCTCTTCGCCGGCAATGGCTATGCGGGCCTTTCCGACACCTGCCTTTACTTCATCGGCGGCGTCATCAAGCACGCCAAGGCGCTGAACGCCTTCACCAACCCCACCACCAACAGCTACAAGCGTCTGGTGCCGGGCTATGAAGCACCGGTTCTGCTGGCCTATTCCAGCCGCAACCGTTCGGCCTCTTGCCGTATTCCTTACGGCACTGGCGCCAAGGCGAAGCGCGTCGAATTCCGCTTCCCCGACGCGATGGCCAACCCCTATCTCTGCTACTCGGCGCTGCTGATGGCAGGTCTCGACGGCATCCAGAACAAGATTCATCCCGGCGAAGCCATGGACAAGAATCTGTACGACCTGCCGCCGGAAGAACTGGCCGAAGTCCCCACCGTCTGCGGTTCGCTGCGCGAAGCCCTGACGGCGCTGGAAGGCGACTATGAGTTCCTGCTGAAGGGTGACGTGTTCACCAAGGATCAGATCGACGCCTATATCGAAATCAAATATGCCGACGTCGCCCGCTGGGAAATGACCCCCAGCCCGGTCGAATTCGACATGTACTACAGCGCCTGATCCTTTCAGGACCGAATAAGGAAAGCCCGGGAGCGATCCCGGGCCTTTTGTTTGGGTAGGGGAGGATTGGCGTTGCTTATCGGGTCGTTGCAAGTCGTTCAGGAAAAACTGAACCGTCGCCCCTGCGGAGGCAGGGGACCCGCTGTTTCTTAACCTTCTCAAAGTGAAGCGGAGTCCCTGTCTGCGGCCGAAAGCCGCAGTTTATCCTAAGCGCCCGCCCTGCGGGCAGTCGAAGGGCAGGGACGGCGGAGATTAGGTCAGATGGAACGTCGCACTCCCACGCCAAAACTCACCGCTCGAAACGCACTCCGAGCCACAGCGTCCTTGGCGTGCCAAGATCAATGCTGCCCGCCACATTGCGGGTCACCACTTCCTCATCGAAAATATTCTCCGCCCGCGCGACGAGACGCAAGCCCTGGGCAATCGGAAGGCTGGCGACGCCATCCACGGTCAGCGCGTCAGGTAGAACATCAGTCTGCAAGTCATCCTCATATTGCTTGCCGACATAGCGCAGCGTTGCCGACAGCGCCGGGCCTGAAACCGGGCTCCACCCGAGCGTTGCGCTGGCCATATGGCGCGGGCTTTGTGCCGGGGCCATGCCGTCCAAAGCAGCCTGCGTTGCTGACGCCTTCACCTCGCCATGGCTATAGGCATAGGATGCGGACAGGAAAACGCCCTGAAGCCTTGCCTCGGCGGTGAACTCGACTCCCTTGGCCACAATGGCGTCCACATTCTGGCGCTGGCGCAAGTTGGTGCCCGTGGTGACATTGACGATGGCGTCTTCCAGCTTGTTGTAGAAGGCGGTCACCCCTAGCCTAAGGCCCTCAAACGGACGCAGGTCTATCCCAGCCTCCACGCCCTTAAGCCGCTCAAGCTTCAGAGCGGCATTCGCCTGCGTCATGACCGGAAAGACAGTGAAAGGACGATAAAGCTCATTGAGGGTCGGCAGACGAAAACCCGTATAGGCCGCCGCCCGCAACGCCAGCGCTTCGCTGGCATTCAACAAGACCCCCGCCCTGCCCGTCGCCCGCCATCCATCACGATCGGCAAAGCGGTTGTCGATGTTCACCATTCCAGCCTGCCGGAAAAAGCCATTGCTGATGGTCCACCGGTCGACCCGCGCCCCACCGGTCAGGACCAGCTTGCCGACGGTCCAGTCGTCTTCCGCGAAGAAGCCGAGCGTGCTGGTATCGCCCCCCGCATGACGCCGCGCAGTGACCATGCCAGTGCTGGCGTTATAGGCGCCCTCGTACATGTCCCCCTGCGCAAGGCGGACGTCCGTGCCCAGCCGGAGCACATGCGACCCGCCCACTGGGGGTCTCACCTCAATCTTGCCGCCCAAGCCCGTTGAAGGCGTATTGCGTTGATCCAGCGTTTTCCGGAACGTCGTCGAACTGATCACGATGTTGGAAAAGTTCCGCGCCTGGATATAGGCCAGCGCATCAACCTGCCAGGGTCCCTTCGCCACCAGCCGAATGGAGGCATCCTGTCCTTCGGAACTGTTATCGGCGCCCGCAAAGCGCAAGGTACGCTCGTCCCGGAAGATGAGGCCCCGCGCCTGCAGCTCCAGGTCATCGGATATGGGTGTCACGGCGCGCAGGCCCACCGACCAGCCATCATAGGCCGCAGGAACGGTGAAAGCGTTACGCTGATCCTCCGGGGTCGTCTGGAACCCGTCTCCCCTGTCCCAGCGGCCGGAGAGGGACACAAAGCCTTCGTCCAGGTCCGGCGTGACCGTAGCAGAAAGCTCCGTAGAATCCCGGCTGCCGTAAAAAGCGCTGGCCGAAATATCGGGCAGCAAGTTGCTACCGGCGCTCGCCATCTCGATTGTGCCAGCCACCGCCCCTGCGCCAAAGGCTCCCGCTCCGCCGCCCCGGGTTACCCGGATCAGCGACAGCCGTTCAGGCACGAGTGCGGTGAAGGGTACATAGCCGAAAAAGGGGTCGGCCTGGGGCACGCCGTCAAGCAACACCAGCGCCCGGCTGGACGCATTGCCTCCCAATGCTCTCAGCGTCGCGCCTTGGGCCGATGGATTGGCGGAACGGCTATCGCTCCTGCGGAACTGCGCAAAGCCGGCTATGTCTCGCAGGACGTCCTCTATCCTGTTGCTGGCATCATTCGTCAGCCGCTCCCGGTCAATAACCACGCTGCCATAGGCTGGCGTTCCGGGCGGCAGCGGCAATCCCTCCCCGGTAACGATGATCGGCTGATCGCTTTGCGCAAATGCAACTGGGGGGAACAGGGCGGCGACCGCGGCGCCCAGGAGCAGCTTTTTCATCATGTCCTCTCTTTATGTGCATGCCGCCATAAGAGAAGATTGGCCTATCCCCAATAGGGACAGCGGCCAGAAATGCGGCATTCCAGCCACGGTCCAAGGAATAATCGACCGCTCAACGGCCAGCCGAAAGAGCGTCCATCATCGGCCGGATCGGCGTCAGGTCATAACCCGCCTTTGCGGCAAGAGCGCTCAGCTTGTCGCAATTGTCGCCTGCCCTTGCTCGGGTGAGCGCCCAAAGGAGCGTGCTGCGCGTACCCGACCGGCAGAAGGCGAGCACCTTGCCGCTGGCTCCCGAAAGCGCCTTTTCCATCTCATCCAATTGCCAGGCTGAAAAGCCTGCATGCGTGACCGGGATAGCCACATAGTCCAGGCCAGCTTCCCTCGCTGCGGCTTCGATCTCCATCCCCTCCGGCTGATCGGGGGACTCGTGATCCGGACGATTATTAACCACCAGGGTCACGCCGAGCGCCTTGGCCGTCTCTATATCCGCAATGGAGATTTGCGGCGCGACGAAGATTTCGTCCGTGAGGGTCTTGAGCATGGCGGCGTCCTTTCCTGGCCTGCGCGCCTTATCGGCATTGGCGATGCCCGGCGCAACCCTGTTCAGCGGGAATATCCGGCAATCGTCTCCAGAAACGGCTGTCCATAAGCTTCCAGCTTGCGGGTACCCACGCCTGAAATCTGCGACAGCTCGAAAATGCTTGTGGGCTTCCGCTCAGCCATTTCCCGGAGCGTACTGTCGTGAAAGATCACATAAGGCGGGACGCCCGCCTCCAGCGCCAACTCGCGCCTGCAGGCGCGAAGTGCATCGAACAGGGGATCGCCGACCGGATTGGGTTGCTTGTCGCGCCGCCCGCGCCGGTCCTTTTTAGGCGGCAGAATCAAGGTAACCGGCTGTTCGCCCCTCAGGATAGGGCGCGCATTCGGACCAAGCTCCAGCCCGCCATGCTCATTGGCCTGCAGCGCGTCCCGGAGCAACAGGGCGCGAGAAACCGGCTTGATAAGCGCCGCCTCCCCAGCCTCCACAATGCCGAAGACCGAAAGCCTGTCATGACCGCGCTGCGCCACCTTGTCATTAGCCGAACCGGTCAGCACCGCCTCGATATGGCCCGCGCCAAAGCTCTGGCCGGTGCGATAGACGGCTGACAGAAATTTGCGGGCGAGTTCCGTTGCGTCGACTCCTTGAGGGGGATTGAGACAATTGTCGCAATTGCCGCAATGTTGGGGCGGCGCCTCCCCGAAATGACGAAGCAGGATAGCGCGTCTGCACCCTGCCGTTTCGACCAGCGCGCCCAGGGAAGCGATCCGCGCCCGCTCACCGGTCTGCCGCCCTTCGTCGAGCTCAAATATCCGCTGCCGCGCCTTGGCGAAATCATCCGCGCCCCAGAACAGATGAGCCTCGGCTGGCTCACCATCCCGGCCTGCCCGGCCGCTTTCCTGATAATAGGCCTCGATCGACTTGGGCAGACCAGCATGGGCCACGAAGCGGACATCCGGTTTGTCGATGCCCATGCCAAACGCGATAGTCGCCACCATCACCATGTCCTCGCTGGCGATGAAGGCGGCCTGGTTGGAGCGCCGCTCCTCGGGCGACAGGCCCGCGTGATAGATCCGCACCTCGCGGCCCATGCTGGAAAGCCCCTCCGCGATCTTTTCCGTCCCCATCCGGGTCTGCGCATAGATGATGCCGGGTCCGGGCCTGCTGGCGACCAGATCGGCAATCTGCCGCGAAAGCCCGGCGCGGGGATGCGCGGCATAGCGGATATTGGGCCGGTCGAAGCCTGAAATGATCATGCCCGCGGCAGGAATGCCGAGCTGGACAAGAATATCCTGCCGCGTGTGCGCGTCGGCCGTAGCCGTCAAGGCAAGGCGCGGGATCGCCGGAAAATCGTCCAGCAGCGGCCGGAGCATGCGGTAATCCGGACGGAAGTCATGTCCCCATTCGGAAACGCAATGCGCTTCATCGATGGCGAACATGGCGATTTGCGACGCGCGCAGCAAATCGCGGAAGCCCTGGCCTGAAGCACGCTCCGGCGCGACATAAAGGATGTCGAGCCGGCCTGAACGCAGCCGCTCCTGAGTCTCGCGCCAGTCGGTGTCGACGGAGGTCAGGCTGGCGGCTCTGATCCCAACCGCCTGCGCCGCACGAAGCTGGTCATGCATCAGCGCGATGAGGGGCGAAATAACGACGCAACAGCCCTCCAGCGCCACTGCCGGAAGCTGATAGCAAAGCGACTTACCCGCGCCCGTCGGCATGATCGCCAAGGTGTGCTGGCCGGAAAGGACTCGCTCCACCACGTCCGCCTGGACTCCGCGGAATGCAGAAAAACCAAAGACTTGGTGTAGAATATGCAGCGGATCGACAGGCATCGGCGCGGTGATAGAGGGGGCGCGCCATGGGGGAAAGGGGGAAACTCGAACCTAGGGATATCAGTGCCGGGAATGAGTGACTGATGAAGGGGAAGGCGGGAAGTTTTGGTTGGGAGTGGCCATAGCCCCTCCCCTTCAGGGGAGGGGTTGGGGTGGCATCCTAAGCCTCCTCCACCTCACGCTCGGCGGCCTGGCGCATCCACATGGCGGAATATAGCCCGCCCCGCGCAAGCAGGCCGGTATGTGTTCCCCGCTCGGCCACTCGCCCGCCATCCAGCACGATGATCTCATCGGCATCCACGACCGTGGACAGGCGATGGGCGATGATGATGGTGGTCCGCCGTCTGGCTATGGCGTTGAGCGTCGCCTGTATATCCGCCTCGGTCCGGCTATCAAGGGCGCTGGTGGCCTCGTCCAATATCAAGATGGGCGGGTTTTTGAGCAGCGTGCGCGCAATGGCCACGCGCTGCTTCTCACCGCCGGAGAGCTTCAGTCCCCGCTCACCCACGCGGGTATCAAGCCGCTGAGGCATGGCGTGGACGAAGCCCGCAATCGCCGCTCCGCGCATGGCCGCTTCGATCTCGTCCGCATCGGCATCCGCACGGCCATAAGCGATGTTGTAGCCGATGGTGTCGTTGAACAGCACCGTATCCTGCGGAACGATGCCGATCTGCTCCCGAAGTGATGATTGCGTTACCTTCGATATATCCTGGCCATCGATCAGGATGCGGCCCGCATCCACATCGTAGAACCTGAAGAGCAGCCGCGCGATGGTGGATTTTCCGGCGCCCGAGGGCCCTACAATCGCCAGCGTCTTTCCAGCAGGGATATTGAAATCCAACCCGTGCAGAATCTTCCGGTCATTGCCATAGCCGAAATGGACATCTTCGAACCGTACCGCGCCCGCCTCCACCTGCAGCAGCGGAGCGTTGGGCACATCGACGATGTCGGCACGCGTATCGATAAGCTGGAACATCGCCTCCATGTCGATCAGCCCCTGGCGGATATTGCGGTACACCATGCCCAGCAGGTCGAGCGGCCGGAAAAGCTGCGCCAGCAGCGTGTTCACCAGCACCACATCGCCGGTCGTGAATTTGCCTTCGCTCCACCCCCAGACGGTATAACCCATGGCGCCCGCCATCATCAGATTGGTAATCAGCGCCTGACCGATATTAAGCAGTGCAAGGCTGTTCTCGCTTTTCACCGCCGCGTCGGCATAGGTGCGCACGGCTTTGCTGAAGCGGGCCTCTTCCCGGGCTTCCGCGTTGAAATACTTAACCGTTTCAAAATTGAGCAGCGAGTCCACGGCATGGGCGTAGGCAGTGGTATCGAGGTCCACCATGTCCTTGCGCAACTTGGTGCGCCACTCCGTCACCACCCGGGTGAACCAGATATAGATGCCCACCATCAACAGCGTGACGCCCACCATTCCCGGACCGAATTTCGCGAAAAAGATCACGCAGACCGCACCTAGCTCCAGGACGGTGGGAGCGATATTGAACAACAGGAAATAAAGCATCACGTCGATGCTCTTGGTCCCGCGTTCAATGATCTTGGTGACGGCTCCTGTCTTGCGGTTCAGATGAAAGCGCAAGGAAAGCTGGTGCAGATGCCCGAACACATGCTCGGTCAGGCGCCGAGTCGCCTCTTGCCCAACCCTTTCGAAAGCGACGTTGCGAACATTGTCGAACAGGACCGAAGCAAAGCGCGCCCCCGCATAGGCCACCACCAGCGCAATCGCGAGGCCCACTGCCGGTTGCAAGCCAGGGGCCATCCGGTCAATCGCGCCCTTATAGGCAAAGGGCATGACCAGCCCTGCCGCCTTGCCAAGCAGTACGAACAGAAGCGCGATGACAACGCGGCGGCGCAAGGCCGGAGCATCGGCAGGCCACAGATAAAGCAGAAATCGCCTGAGCGTCGCCAACACTGGCGGAACAGGCTGGTCTTCGGCGGCTGGTTCTGGCGGCATAAAAGCCATTTAGTGCGCGGGCCGCCAAAGTCCACATCATAGGGCGGCGGCAAATCTCCTGAGCCGGCAGCAGCACTGTGGGGATAAGCTGCTCCCGGCTCAGGGAAGGTCGTAGACGATGCCCCCTGCACACCGTGTGGGGAGCGGCAGTGCAATTGGCCTACGCCTACATACACGGGGCTATCCCTCGCGGAACCGCGGCCGTGCGACCAGATACACGGCCAAGGACAGCACGGATATGATCCCGTGTAGCTCGTCGCTGATTACTGCCGGGTCCTGGATCATTTGCCTCCGGATGCGGCGCTGGTCAGCAACAGATCCACATTTTCCTCTCTCGCCCCGGCACTTAGGAGTATCAGGCGCGATGTCACCGTTACATGAAGAATTTTCGCTGGTTTTTCGCGGCCAACAATGTCCGGATCGGAGAGCGCCAAGGGAGGGCTGGCAGAAGCACGAATTTTCATTGGCGCTGGTGCGAAATGCCGCTTCGACCTTCCCTTCAGCCGGGCGCCTCTGGCAGAGCGACAAACGGCATTGCAATGATGGCATTTACGGGTAACATGAAAATATTGTGATGTAACCGATACTTAGTGCTCTCGCCTCTATCGAGCTGAAGCGCCAGCGAGAGGAAAGTTGAGGTAATGGGCGAAGAATCCGCAGCCAATCGTTTCAGGTTCGCGTCCGAAATGGATCGAATCTTTGAGTCGGAGGAGTTTTCCCGCTCCCCCGTGATGCGGCGGCTGCTTCGCTTTCTGATCGACCAGACGCTGGCCGGAAATGGCGACCAGTTGAAGGCCTACAGCGTCGCTGTGGACGGGCTGGGCCGCGATCCCGACTTCGATGCGCAGACGGACAGTTATCCAAGAGTGCAGATCGGCCGCCTTCGCCGGATGCTGGACGCTCATTATGCTCGCAATGGCTTTCCCAGCGGCGAGCGCCTGATCATCCCTAACGGCGCTTATCGGGTTTATCTGCACCCCGTTTATCCAAGGGCAGAACGCCACGCGAAGACTGAAGCGCCGGACGACCATCCGCAAGGCGAAGACGCACCGCCCCCCTCTCCACCGGTCCAGGCATATCAGCCGAAGCAGCCTCAGCCCACAGCCGCCAAAGCCCCGGACAGACGCAATCCCCGCCCCGCATTTCTCGTTGCATTGGTTGCCTTGGCGCTTCTGATGCTTCTGCTACTCTACCGGGGCTTTGGCGAAGCATTGCTGGGCGGCGGTAAGCAAAGCATTACCAGACCGCCTGAGATGCTGCTGCTGCCGGTGGAACGCGGCGTCAATTCGTCGGCCAGCCTTGCCTCCTCGGTCGACCAGGCCTTGGGAGACGCCCTGCACCGGTCCTGGGTCGTTAATGTCCACTCCATGGACCGGCCGAAAAGCGGCAAGGCTGAACAACAAATATCCACAGACTATGCCTATCGTCTGCAAAGCGTCCTTGCCGGTCCCAATGGCGACGAACTTTATCTAACCTTGTGGAATGCAAGGACTGGCGACCGAATCTGGACCGACCATCTGGCCTTGGCGGGACGGGAGGGTGCCCTGGCGGAGGTACTGCGACTGCCCGCGGCCAATCTGATCGGCAGCTTCGGCATCATCGCTGCGCAGGAACGGCAACATCATGCCGCGGCCATGCAGCCAGGCTATGTCTGTCTATTGAAAAATGCTGACTATCGCTTGTGGTATAGTGAGCAGATATTGCAAAAATCCCGTAAATGCCTGGACCAAACGCTGGCCCTGGAAAATGGCGCTTCGCCGTTGATCCTTGCCGCTTCCGCAATCGTAAATTCCAGGCTTTCCAGATTTCGTCCGCAGGAGGCTTTCAGGCTGATGGCCAGGGCGGAAATCCAGGCAAGGCAGGCGCTGCTCCTCGATCCCTATTCGCCGGAAGCCAATATGGTCTCAGCAACGCTCGCAATGAAAAACGGACGCTGCCTGCTGGCCAAGGATCTGGGCCTGCGGGCGCTGGAGCTCAATCCTTATGAACCGGAATATTATGCTCGTGTCGGAATGATCCTGTTCCAGTGCAACGATCCCGACCACGAAAAATATCTTGTCGTCGCCCGTCAGATGAACCCTCAGCTCCCGGCATTTTTTTCAGTTCCGGTCATCGCGGCCATGAGCGAACGGGGAGAGAAGCGGGCAGCGCTTGGTCTGGCCTTGAGCTTGCCTACAGCAGTGCCGGATCAGATGCCCCTTTATTCAATCACATTGGCGTTGGCTTATGGCCAAAATGGCGACAGCAGACGTGCGGCGCGTCATTGGAACGATTTGTCCGCGACCCCGGCCAATGTAGGCCGGACCCCCTATGAGATATTGAAAGGGGTGCTGGCCAACCCCAATCTTGCCCGCAGAACTGGCGAGTTGCTGGTGAAGGCGGGCGTCATCAGCAACCTCAATCAGCCGGACGGAAACAAGCTGATGACGGCCCGAATGAAATAGCAAAGCTTTCCCGCTGCCATTAGGGTGGCGTAATGATCTTGCGTTGCCTTGCTCTCCTGATCCTCTGCCTTTCCATTCCCCTGGGATCGGGATGCACTGACAAGCACGCGCAAGGCTTGCCGAAGAACCGGATCATGCGCTTGGCCGATGCCGAGGCGAAAGGACTCGATCCGCAGAAATATTCCGACCTGGTCTCTTTGCGCATTGCCTCCGATCAGTTCGAGGGCCTCACCCGCCACAATGCTTCAGGCAGGGCAGTGCCCGGCCTGGCACTGAATTGGAAAGCCAGTTCAGACGGCCTGCAATGGAGCTTTTTCCTTCGCCCAGGACTCCGCTTTTCAGACGGCGAACCGATCAACGCCAATGTTTTTGCAAGGCTTTTCCGGCGGCTGAATGCGGACGCCACAGCCTCGCCTCATCGCGCCCTGTTCGCCATGATCAAGGACGTGCAGGCGGTAAGTCCTTCGGAAGTCCGCATCAGGCTAGTCAGGCCTTTCCCCTCGCTCCCTTCCTTGCTTGCTCACCCGGCAATGGCTGCCCTGCCGGTCCACCGCATGGGAGCATTGGGCGATCGGTGGACCGCCGAACGCCCGATGGTGACCAGCGGCGCATATAGACTTGTTTCCTGGTCCCTCAACGACCGCATGACGCTTGAAGCCAATCCGGCCTGGCATGACGGACCGCCAGCGGTGCGAATGATCGACTGGATACCGGTTGACGACAGCCTGACCGCGCTTCGCCGGTTCCGTTCAGGGACGGCAGACACCACAAGCGATTTTCCTGCCAGCCGCACAGAATGGCTGAGACGCCATCTGTCCAGTTCCATGCATGTGGCTCCCTATTATGGCGCCTATTATTTCGCCTTCAACACACGCAAGCCGCCCTTTGACGACGTTAGGGTCCGGCAAGCGCTCAGTATCGCAGTCGACAGAAAATGGATCGCGGGCCCCTTGCTGAACATCGGCAACCCGCCCGCCTGGGGCGTCATTCCGCCGGGGCTCGATGGCCTGTCCCCTCTTCGTCCCCTCTGGGCGGATTGGCCACGGAGCAAAAGATTGGCGGTGGCGCGAACTCTGCTCCAGGCCGCGGGCTATGGCCCGGAACGGCCGCTGCATTTCGAAATCCGGTTCAACAGCGATACCGATCACCGCCGCGTCGCGGTAGCGCTTTCGGCCATGTGGAAGCCGCTCGGCGTCGAGGCGACCCTGCTCAACAGCGAGGCGGCGCTCCATTTCGCGGCCTTGCGGGCGGGCGATTTCCAACTCGCGCGATCTGGCTGGATCGCCGACCTTCCCGCGAGCGAAAATTTCCTTGCCGTACATCGGTCCGACGCGGGGCCGGCCAATTATTCAGGCTATGCCAACCCGGACTTTGACGCAGCGCTCGACACTGCCATGGCCGAACCTGACCCGGCGCTTCGCGGAACAAAAATGCGTGTTGCAGAGCGAATCCTGACACAGGACGCGCCCGTCCTCCCGCTTTACTTCTATGTGAGCCGCTCGCTGGTTTCGCCACGAATAGCGGGTTGGCGAGACAATCCAGGCAATATACACCCCAGCTATACCCTACGGTTACAGCAGGGAATCTGATGCGGCTTTTCCCCTATCTCCGGCAGACCGTTGTCGCCCTATTGGGCGCGCTGACGCTCGCAGGTTGCACCGGAGATGAAGACCGGGGCCCTGTTGTGGTGAGCGTCGTAGGATTTCCGGCCGACCTTGCCGATCCACTTGACCGGCTCCCGCGTCCCGCCGCCAAGCTGATGATGGAGGCGACCGCTCAAGGTCTGGTCTCCTTCGATGCCCGTGGGGAAATCCAGCCAGCGCTCGCCGAACGCTGGATCGTGGTGGACGATGGCAAGAGCTACATCTTCCGTTTGCGGAATGCGCTTTGGCCCGACGGCGACAAGATTACCTCTCAGGAGGTTGCACGCATCCTTTCTGCCCGTGTGAAGAAGGCCAATCGATCCTCGCTTCGCGGCGACCTTGATGCCGTTGAGGAAATATTGGCGATGACCGGCGAGGTCGTCGAAGTGCGGCTGTCCGCTCCCCGCCCCAATTTCCTGCAGATACTGGCCCAGCCCGAACTGGGCATCACCGGCAAGAATGGCGGAGCCGGTCCCTATCGCCGCGACAGGCGGGAAAAGGCCTGGATGCTGACGCCAGTTACCGACTCCGGCGATACTGAAGAAGCCGGTGAAAAGCCCGCCCGTACCGCCAACCGGGTGGTCAGAGCCGAGCGGACGGCGGTAGCCATTGTGCGCTTCCGTGAGGGCAAGGCCGCGCTTGTCCTGGGCGGCCGCTATACCGATCTTCCGCTCCTGAACTTTGCCGAGGTCGATAGCCGGGACATTCGCGTGGATCCTGTGCAGGGCCTGTTCGGCATGGCCATTCATGGAAAGGAGGGCTTTCTTGCCGAAGCCGCCAACCGGGAGGCTCTTTCCATGGCAATCGAGCGTGAAAGGCTGCCCACGCTCTTCTCGCTGGCAGGCTGGGTCGTGACAGGTGCGCTACTGCCCGAGGGGCTCGCAATGCCTCGGCCGCCATTGCAACCCCGCTGGGCCGCCCTGGGCATCGAGCAGCGGCGGCAATATGCGAGTGTAGTCGTTGCGGGATGGAAAAGCCGACATGGGGCGATCGCACCGCTCCGCATCGCCCTTCCCCGCGGGCCCGGCAGTAACCTGCTGTTCGGCATGCTGACCTCGGATTTCGCCCGCATCGGAGTGCCGTCGGTCCGGGTGGGCGCCGAGGAGGAAGCCGATCTCAGTCTTATCGACGAAGTGGCGCCCTATGACAGCCCCCTTTGGTATCTCGGCCGTATCGGCTGCGCGCATGAATTGTCATGCAGCGCCGAGGCCGACCAGCGCATCAAGGAGGCGCAGCGAGCGCAAAATATCGAGGAAGTGCTGAGGAAGCTCGACGAAGCAGAGTCCTTGATGATCAGCCATGGCGGCTATATTCCGCTCGGCGCGCCGGTGCGCTGGTCGCTGGTATCGAGGCGCCTGCGCGCTTTCCAACCAAGCCCGCGCGGGCTGCATCCATTGAACCAACTGCTCGCAGAGCCCAGATAGGTCCTGAACAAGGAGCAGATGATGCGCATTTCCCAGGACCAGTTCGACGACCTCGCTCGCCGCATGCCGGGCATGGGGCGGGATCCCGCCTCGGTAAGGGCGCGGATCGAGGCGCTGGAGGCGATGCTGGAGGGGCTGTTCACAATCCCCGGCACTCGCCGGCGCGTGGGCCTCGACAGCATCATTGGCCTCATTCCCGTGGTTGGAGACATCGCCACCGCCGCGATGGGCGCCTGGATCATCTGGGAGGCGCGCAACCTTGGCATGTCAAAGTTTCAGCTTGCCCGGATGGGCGCCAATGTGGCCGTGGATACCGCGCTTGGCGCCATTCCCTTCATGGGCGACGCATTCGACCTGTTCTTCAAATCGAACAGCAAGAATTTGCGGATCATCAAGCGCCACCTCGATAAGCACCACCCCGCGGGCGTGATCATCGAGGGGTGAAATCGAGCCCGACATCAGCCGCAGGAGCCGATTGGGTAAGGCGGCCGACGCTGATATAGGTAACGCCCGTTTGGGCAATTTCCCGGATAGTGTCCAATCGGACCCCGCCCGAGGCTTCCGTCGGAACGCGCTCGCTCACCAAAGTCACAGCTCTCCTGAGCGTCGCTGGATCCATATTGTCGAGCAGCAAATGCGTGGCACCGGCTGCGAGGGCCGGTTCGATCTGGTCGACGCGGTCGACCTCCACGATGATGCACTCTATCCCCGCGGCGGCAGCCCGCCGCACCGCTTCCTCGACCGATCCAGCGACCGCGACATGATTGTCCTTGATCATCGCTGCATCCCAAAGGCCCATGCGATGATTGGTCGCGCCACCCATCCGCGTCGCATATTTCTCCAGCATGCGCAGGCCTGGAATGGTCTTGCGGGTATCGAGCAATGTCGCGCCGGTCCCGGCGATCTGGTCCACATATTGCCGCGTCATGGTAGCGATACCGGTCAGATGCTGGACGCTGTTAAGGGCCGATCGCTCGGCGGTAAGCATCGCCCGCGCCCGCCCCTTGAGGCGCATAAGTTCGGTGCCCGCAGATACGCTGTCGCCATCCTGAACCAGCAGCTCGATCTCGACGTCGGGATCGAGGACACGGAAAAAAGCCTCGGCAATGGGAAGCCCCGCCACGGTAACTGCGTCACGGCTATCCATGACTCCAGTGAAGATCGCATCGGCGGGAATGACAGCGTCCGAAGTGATATCGCCCGCTTCCCCCAAATCCTCCGCCAAGGTAGCGGCAATGAAGGCAGGCAGGTTGAAACGATCGAGTGTGAAGGTCACGGCAGCGGATCCCTTTCGACTTCTCTCGCCCCGAGCGAAGTCGTGGGACGAAGGCTTGGCCACTAATTCGAACTTAGGCTCCCGTCACCATCGGCCTGCCGACATCCCCCTGCCCCACCGTGCCGCTGGCCATTTCCAGCATGCGGTCCAGACTCTTCTTCGCCGCCAGCCTCAGCTCTTCGTCCATCTCGATGCGCGGCTGGAGGTCGCGAAGCGCCAGATAAAGCTTCTCCATCGTGTTGAGAGCCATATAGGGGCAGATGTTGCAGTTGCCGTCCGCACCCGGCGCTCCGATGAAGGTCTTGTGCGGCATCGCCTTTTCCATCTGGTGGATGATGTGCGGTTCGGTGGCCACGATCAGCGTGTCACCCTCGATCTTGCCTGCGTAATCCAGGATACCGCTGGTCGACCCCACATAGTCGGCATGATCGACAATGTGCGCCGGGCATTCGGGATGCGCCGCAATGGGGGCGTCGGGATATTGCGCCTTCAGCTTCAGCAGCTCGGTTTCGCTGAACGCCTCATGCACGATGCAGACGCCCGGCCACAGCAGCATCTCGCGCCCCATCTTGCGGGAGAGATAGCCTCCCAGATGCTTGTCGGGACCAAAGATGATCTTCTGGCCCTTTGGAATCTGCGCCAGGATCTTCTCGGCGGACGAACTGGTAACGATGATGTCGGACAGCGCCTTCACCTCGGCCGAGCAATTGATGTAGCTGAGCGCGATATGATCCGGATGCGCCTCCCGGAACGCCTTGAACTTGTCGGGCGGGCAACTGTCCTCAAGCGAACAGCCGGCATCCATGTCCGGCAGCACAACGATCTTTTCCGGTGACAGGATTTTCGCGGTTTCCGCCATGAAGCGGACCCCGCAAAAGGCGATGACATCGGCGTCGGTCGCCTGCGCCTTGCGGGAAAGGTCCAGGCTGTCGCCGACGAAATCGGCCAGATCCTGAATCTCCGGCTTTTGATAATAGTGGGCAAGGATGACGGCGTTCCGTTCCTTGCGCAGCCGGTCGATCTCGGCGCGAAGGTCCAGCCCCGCAAGGCTTCCGCCCACTCCGCCACGTGCGTCCATCATGTCCTCCAATTGGCTCCTCAACCGCCGATATAGGTGTTCGGAGCGATTATGCAGCTATTTTCCAGCGGTCATTTTCGCTGAAGACGAGATTTCTCGCCTGCAAGTCCAGCAGATGAGCCAGCACCGACCGGCCCGCAGCGCCATAAAGCCGCGGATCGACGCCCTTATACATCTTTTCGACCATTTCCGGGATAGATGCCGTCTCATGGGCACGCAAATACCGCAATATCTGCCCCTCGCGATGCTTGCGATGCCCCATCATCGACCGCACCCAGCGCTGCGGTTGATCGACCGGCTCTCCATGGGCGGGATAATAGATCAGGTCATCCCGGCCGAGCAGCTTCTGCATGCTCGCCATATAGGCCGCCATATCGCCGTCCGGGGGAGAGATGACGCTGGTCGACCAGCCCATGACATGATCACCCGTGAACAGCACCTTTTCTTCCAGCAGCGCGAAACAGAGATGATTGGACGTGTGGCCGGGGGTGGCGACCGCCTGCAGCGTCCAACCCTCTCCCTGAACATGATCGCCCTCAAGCAGCACCCGATGGGGGGCATAGCCCTCATCGAAAGCCGCATCGGCACGGGGGCCGTCGTCTTGCAGCGCCAGCGGAGCGCAGCCGATGATGGGAGCGCCGGTCGCTTCGGAAAGGGGCCGGCTGCCGGGGCTATGGTCACGGTGCGTATGCGTCGACATGATCGCACGAACCGGCCGCCCGCCGATCACACGCATCAACGCGGCGAGGTGCTCGGCATCATCGGGACCTGGATCAATCACCGCCAGATCGCTCTCGCCCACCACATAGGTTTGTGTTCCGGTATAGGTGAAGGGCGACGGATTGGGCGCCAGCACCCGTGCAACCAGAGGCGACAACCGCATCAGTTCGCCCGTCGGAAATTCTTTCACATCCATGCCGCCCCATGTGCCACTTTCCGCGCCAGAAACAAGAGGCCTGTAGCGCATAGGCTGTCGGCGGAATTGACAGGAACCGTTATTGGTTAACCGGCCTTCACCACGCTGATCGGCCTTGAAAGCCGCTTCGCAAAATTTGGCATGGCCGGTGCAAGACTGGGAACGTCCCTGAGCGTTTCGCTTCAAACGGGGGCCGGACGACAGCAATGCCTAGACCCCATTGCCCGGCCCCCACCCCGGACTTTCCGGCCTCCACCGCCGCCTTTCCCGTCTCCGCCAAGCCGGTTCGTCACGGTAGCGGGAGGGAAGATTGCCGCACTGGGGCACAGTGCTGGCCGGCATTTGATCAAAGGAAAGCGGGCAGCCGAAGCGCGATAAAAAAGAGCCCGCCCCCAACCTCGGGCTGGGGGCGTCGGCAGTCTGGCACGCGGCCTGCTGGGTCGCAAAAGCCTGCACGCGCGCCTTGAACTCTTGATCTAAACCCCGAGGGGCTGATTATGAAATGACCTTGTAGCTTCCGGCTTTTCGTGTGCGCCGGGCATATTCGCTTGCCAGTCTTATATGCAGCCGACGCGCCGCCCCATCCATCGCCTCACTGGCCATCCGTCGTTCGCTTTCCAGGCGTCGGGTGAAATATTCCACATCATTTTGACTTAGCATCACAGCTTTTCCTTCGATCCCCTCGCCAGGCCGCACATCTCTCGCTTCACTTGCAGCGAATTCCGGGCGTCGGTCAGCAGGGCAACGATATGCCCCGGCCACATCAAGCCACTGGGCAAAGCACTTCCTGTTCAATGTCAGGTCGGGATTGGCGGCGCTTGTCAGGCTGCCCCATTAAGGCTGCAGCCCGTCGAAAAGCACAACATCGTCCCACGTCCAAGCGCTCCCCCATCCATATTCACATCAGTAATATATGGACCATATGCCAACCTATCCAAGATATTGGAACTAGCGTTCATTTTCAAACTGTTTTATCGTACGAATTCGTACAGTTGTTTCTGAGGTTACGCAGAAATGCTGCATTCCCAAACGTAATTTCTCATAACAAAGTAGGGAGAATCTCTCGGTACGAAAGCGTACCTTGTGTTGCAGCCGGTCCAGGTTTCTATAAGCAGATGCTAAGTCTTGTAGTCCTGAACTGAGGGCGATTGAATCCGTTTTTACGTCCCAAAGGAAATATGGCCGATGTCCGGCACTCCCAACGATCTTTCAAAATCTTCCAATAAATTGCTGGCTGGCTTGTCTCGCGCCGACATGAATCTGATTGGCCCTTTGCTGAGTTGGCATGAACTTCCGGTTCGGACGATACTCGAAGCACCCGAACAGCCAGTCACTCAAATTCATTTTCTGGAGTCCGGCCTGCTGTCGATCGTGGCTACCGCCTCACAGGACCGGCAAGTGGAAGTGGGGATCGTCGGGCGGGAAGGCATGTCGGGAATGCCATGTATCCTGAGCGCGGAATATTCGCCCAATACGGCGGTCATACAGCTTCCTGCGACATCGCTCAGCATCGATTGCGCCGATTTTCAAATGGTGATGGAAAAGAGTCCAGCCATTCGCCAACGCTTCAGCCGGTTCGTCCAGGCCTTCTTGATCCAAGCATCCCAGACCGCATTGGCGACGGGCAAGGCGCATGTGGAGCAGCGGCTGGCACGCTGGCTCGCCATGGCGCATGACCGCGGAGATGGCGATTCATTGCCGCTCACGCACGAATTTTTGAGCACGATGCTGGGCGTCCGGCGCGCCGGCGTTACGGTGGCTCTTCACAATCTGGAGGGCGCAGGCCTTATTCGCGCCACGCGCGGGGCGGTAACCATCACCGACCTGAACGCGCTCATAAATTATACCGACGGGCTCTATGGTGTCGCCGAACAGGAATATGAGCGGCTGCTAGGCATGCCGCTCGCCAAGAGCCGGATGAATTGAGGCTGGCCAGATCTCAGAGTTTGATGACGTTAAATTGACCCGCTCGTCCCGAGCGAAGTCGATGGACATTGGCTTGGCACCTTGTCTCGACTTCGCCTGGGTCGAACGGGTCAAGGAAAAACCATCAGGCCCTGACGCAAAATCTCAATCCCGCAGCAAATCATTGATCGCTGTTTTCGACCGCGTTTGTGCGTCCGCGCGCTTCACGATGACCGCGCAGGCAAGGTGCGGCCCCGGCGTTCCGTCAGGCAGCGGCTTCCCGGGCAGGCTTCCCGGCACAACCACCGAATATGGCGGCACCTGTCCGACAAATATCTCGCCGCTATTGCGGTCCACGACCTTTGTGGTTGAGGTGATGAAAACGCCCATGGAGAGAACCGAACCGCGTCCGATCCGTACGCCCTCCACCACTTCGGAACGCGCGCCGATGAAGCAGTCATCCTCAATGATGACCGGATCGGCCTGAAGCGGCTCCAGCACGCCGCCAATCCCGACGCCGCCCGACAGATGCACATTCTTGCCGATCTGTGCGCAGCTTCCCACCGTCACCCAGGTGTCGACCATAGTTCCTTCGTCGACAAAGGCGCCGATATTGACGAAGCTGGGCATCAGGACGACATTTTTGGCAATATGCGAACCATGGCGGGCAATCGCACCGGGAACTGCCCGGAAACCAGCCGCCCGGAACTGCGTCTCACCCCAGCCCTGAAACTTTGAAGGCACCTTATCCCACCAATGGGAGCCACCGGGCCCGCCAGGAATCAGCGCATTGTCGTTGAGACGGAATGACAGCAGTACCGCTTTTTTCAGCCACTGATTGACCTTCCAGCCTTCGCCGTCCGGTTCTGCAACGCGTGCTTCTCCAAGGTCGAGCAGGTTCAGCGCCTCGGCCACCGCCTCGCGCACGGCCCCTTCGGTGGAAAAGCCGAGCTCAGCCCGATTTTCCCATGCGGCTTCAATGGTAGAGATCAGCGTTTCGTTCATCATTTTCCTCAATTTTTCAGGATTTCCGCCAAAAATGGCGCAAGATCGTGCGTCTCATAATCAATAAAGTCGGGATGTGCACCCACATGGCCTGCCTCCGAGCCATTATTCACCCAGACCGTCATCATCCCGATCGCCTTGGCGGGCTTAAGATTGCGGGCCATGTCTTCGAAAAACAGGCTGCTGCCAGGATCAAGATCATAGCGCGCACAGAGTTCCCGATAGCCGGAAGGATCAGGCTTGGGCACATATTGGCAGGCATGAATGTCGTGGATAAACTCGAACGCATCGCCAAGGCCAAGCTTTTCCAGCACGCGCACCGCATAAGGAGCATCGCCATTGGTGAAGATCAGCCTTCGCCCCGGCAAGGCGCGGATATGGCCGTTCAGTTCGGGATCCGGCGCAATGCGGTCCAGCGAAATGTCGTGCACATAATCCAGGAACTCGCGCGGGTCAGTGCCGTGATGACGCATCAGCCCGGACAGCGTCGTGCCATGCTCAAGAAAATAGCGCTTCTGCACACGCTTGGCTTCGTCGGCGTCACATCCAAGGAGGCCCTGAATGAACTCGCCCATCTTGACATCGATAAGGCCAAAAAGATCCGCCTTCGCCGGATAAAGGGTGTTATCCAGATCGAAAATCCAGTTGCCGATATGGGCCAGGGCGGGAAGCATGCCGCCTGCCTAGACGGGACCTGGAGGAAGGGCAAGCAGGCTTCAATAATAGAGTGAGTGTAAACTTTGTTTAGTGCTAATATGATAGGCCATCAGTCCATTGATTCCAAAGGACTTTACTGATGATGCCACACCGGTGG
This sequence comes from Rhizorhapis sp., assembly GCF_035276005.1. Classification (NCBI taxonomy): domain Bacteria; kingdom Pseudomonadati; phylum Pseudomonadota; class Alphaproteobacteria; order Sphingomonadales; family Sphingomonadaceae; genus Rhizorhapis; species Rhizorhapis sp. The sequence goes on along the minus strand of NZ_DATEMB010000059.1, from coordinate 60,569 downwards.
GCGCCAACCAGCCTCACGCTTGCCATGCTGATGAGCCTCGCCGCTTGCGGAGGTGGCGGTGGCGGAACCAACTCCACCCCCGCGCCGCCTCCTGCAGCTTCGATTACCAATTTCGATACTTCGGAATACCGGCGTACCGATGGCGCGGTGTTCCACGGCGCCATCACCGCGTGGCAGAATGGCGCTTCGGGTCAGGGGATCACGGTCGGCGTTATCGATACCGGCATTGATATAGCCAATGCCGAGTTTTCAGCCCGGATCGACCGGGGCACCTCCCGCGCCTTCGGCGGCAACAGCAGCTATCAGGATGAAGACGGCCATGGCACTGCGGTCACCGGCATATTGGCCGCCGCGCGCAATGACAGCCAGATCATGGGGATCGCGTTCAACTCCACCATCATGGCGCTACGTGCCGACCGGCCCGGAAGCTGTACAACGGATGACGGATGCACATTTTTCGATAGTGACATTACATCGGCGCTCGACCACGCAACCGTGAGCGGGGCACGCGTCGTCAATCTCTCATTGGGGGGCAATGGCGCGAGCAACAGCCTGCTTGCAGCCGTCAACCGGGCGACGGCTGCGGGCGTGATCATCGTGGTCGCTGCCGGAAATGAGCGGGGCGAAACCAATCCCGCATATGATCCGAACAACCCCAGCCCCTTCGCTACAGCCATCATGTCTGCCGGCAATGGCCTTGTCATCATTGCCACCTCCATAAACAGCAGCGGGGACATTTCGCCGTTCAGCAATCTGGCCGGCAATGCGCAGTCAGCGGTGCTCTCCGCACGGGGAGAGAATGTCCAGTCCATTCATCTTTTGAGCGAGCCCTCACCTTTTTCCTTTTCAGGCACCAGCTTCTCCACGCCCCAGATCGCCGGGGCGGCGGCTCTGCTCGCTCAGGCCTTTCCCAACCTCAGCAGCGCCCAGATAGTGCAGTTGCTGATGAATTCGGCAAGAGACGCCGGTGCTGCCGGGGACGATAATGTCTATGGGCAAGGAATTTTGGACATTGCCGCAGCCTTTGCACCCCAAGGCACCACATCGCTTGCGGGAAGTTCGACACCTGTTTCCATGACCGGCAATGGCGAACTGTCAGCGCCCATGGGGGATGCCGCTTCCACGGCGAGCCTTTCGACCGTCATCCTGGACAGCTATGGCCGCGCCTATGGCATGGACCTTGGCTCGTCGCTTCGGATGGACACGCCCTCCCTCCTGCTCGCTCCGCGGCTTCAGACGGGCGAGCGTTCCTTCGCCGCTATGGCGGGCGGCGCCAGGTTGGCGGTCTCCATCGCTCCCGGCCGGAACGGCAACGCAAGCATCACACCCTTGATGCTGAGCAGCGAAGAAGCGGGGCAAGCGCGAGCGCAAGCGGGCTATATAGCAACGCGGATCAATGCAGCCACTGATCTTGCTATCGGCTTTTCCTACAGCGCGGGCTCTCTCGCGGCGATTGTCCGGGGAAGCAACGAGCCCGCCTTCCTGATAGCCCCGGCCTCAGGGTCGGAAGGCTTCCGCAACGCCCCCGGCGCGAGCTTCGCGCTACGCCGCCAACTAGGCAGCCTAGGCCTCACCCTAGCGGGCGAAAGCGGCGATGCGCTTGTCCGGCGGGAATGGTCCGGTTCTTCCCACAATCCTTATGATCGCCGCCCCTACAGCTTGGTGAGCGTGGGCATTGACAGGCAATTCGGGTCCGCCGCCCTGTCCCTGACGGCGAGCCATATGAGCGAGGACAGCACCGTCCTTGGCGCGCGATTCAATCCGCTGTTCGGTGCTGGTTCGGCAAGGACGCTCTTCGTCGACGGCGATCTTCGCTGGATGGCCGGTAATGGCTGGACACTTGGTGCGGCCTGGCGCCAAGGATGGACCTGGGCCGCATCCGGCGGAGCCCTGCAGGACGGCGCGCTCCTCAAGAGCAGCAGCTTTGCCATCGACGCGGCGAAACAGGGGCTTTTCGGCAGCGGCGACCGGATGGCCTTCCGCCTGTCGCAACCCCTTCGCATCAGTTCCGGCGGCCTCGCCCTGACACTTCCCAACGGTTATGACTATCGCACGCTTCAGACGAGCTATGCCGTGCAGCGGTACAATCTCGCGCCGTCGGGGCGGGAAATCAATGCAGAGGCGGCCTATAGCCGTCCCCTTTCCTTCGGAGACCTGACGGCGAATCTCTATTATCGCAAGGAGAGCGGCAACATTGCGAGCTATCCCGATGATCTGGGACTGGCTCTCCGGTTCAGCGCGGATTTTTGACTTCCGCGCCGTCCGATTTGTCCAATATTTTCACAATGGACTGATATATAAGGCTTCCTTGCGGCATCAGACCGCATAATCACCAACCGTCGGCTCGCGATCTCGTGCATTCCATGTCGGAATGTACGGTTTTCTTCTGTGTTTGGAGGAGAGAGATCGTGGAAAACGCAATTGAGACATTAAGCCATCTGAATGTCAGCAGCGAATTCAAGCGCCCGCTGGCCGATCTGTTGCTTCCATGGAAGTTCAAAACGCATGTGGACATATTGGTCGTTGTCGACACTGGCATAGCCATAGAACCTGTCGCCGACGGTTTCGGCATCAGCACGGTCATACAGCATATCCGCAACAGCAAGGTTGGCTGCATGCACTTCCATGTCGATGTGGCCATACGTAACGGGGAAGCGCCGTCGGTGGTGGCCTCTCCCGGCCAATATGGAGCCAAATATCGCGGTTTCCGCTTCAACATGACGGACGGCGGCACCCCGGTAATCGACAAATATGAGCAGATCTGGTGCTTCGGCTTCGCGCCCGGCAACAGCGGGAACACCAGCGATGCACCTATCGATCAGCCCTCCGCTTTCCCCGCCAGCAATGCGGAGCTCGCCAAGCTTTCCTCATGGATGAACGAAAGAAAGGGTGGCCTGTTCGGCACGGGCGACCATCATTTCCTCGGCGCCTCCATGTGCCATCGCATTCCCCGGCTGGGCTCCATGCGCCGGTGGACCAACGCGGACGGCGTGCCGCCCCAATTCACGCCGGCCCGGATCGATACGCTCCGCCCGCCCTCGGCGGCCTATGAGCCCGGCGCGCCCGGAGGACCGCTGGATCTGAGCAATGGCGTGCACCAGGCCGATCTCAAGCCCCAGCCGATCAATTGGGTCGCCTGGCAACGCTCCTTCTGGCCCGTTTTCTGGAAAAAGCGCCCCCATCCGGTGCTTTGCCATCCGACCCTCGGACCCATTAACGTCATGCCGGATCATGCGCATGAGGGGCTGTGCGTCGACACAGGCAGCGTGCCGTTGAACGGAACCTTTGATTTTGACGGCGGCGGCGCAAAAGCTGAATATCCCGATGCCATTGGCGGCGGAGACAAGCCCGAACCGCAGGTGATCGCTTATGGCAGCACCTTGGGCGACCCGCCCTATAATTTCCTGAAAGGGCCGCAGCCCGCCCGCGCATCCTTTCCCATGATCTCTGCCTATGACGGGCACAAGGCCGGCGTTGGGCGAGTGGCCACGGATTCCACCTGGCACCACTGGATGGATACCAACATCGACGCGCTGAAGGCCGCGAACAATGATGATTGGAAGAAAATCGGGCGCTATTTCGTGAACTTGGCAGTCTGGCTCAACCCTCCGGGCTTCACCACCCACTGCCTCTATGTTTCCGCAGTGGAAAGCCATTTCCAATATCCCGGCTTCCAGGAATATCATCCCCGTCAGCCAGTATCGGAGTTGGGCGAGGCCCTCCGCATCCATCTTGGCAGGATCTATGGGCCATGTTGGGTGACGGAGCGGATCTGGGACCTTATCGAAATCTACCGCAAATGGCCGCCCAGGATCGACGATCCGCGGCCGCCCGTGGAGTTCGGCGGCATCGATCCAGTCATTTTCGAGAACACCGTCCTTGGAGCCTTCGTACGCTCAACGATGGAGGCCGCCGATGCGGTGAAGGAGGCAGCCCGCGACGGGCGCAAAAATGTGGAGTTCCGCCTGCCGCCGCCGGAGGAAATTCTGATCGGGAATGGCATGGCGTCGCTCGACAAGCTGATGGAGCAGATCGCACAGCATCATGAACGCAGCGCCAAGCTGTTCAGCAGCAGGACTACCAAGCGTTAAACAGGGGAGATACTGCCCGGTCCTTCGGGGCTGGGCAGTATTTTGAAAATTCGTCTACAAGAGAGGTCGATAAATTAAGGCTTCTCCGCCACCGGCACCGGCACGGCAGATTGCGGCGGGGCGACATCCTTGGAAGTCAGTTGCGGAGCAGCCCCGCCCTTCTCGATCGCCGCTGAAAGCATGGCGATCTCCCCGCAGGTGGAGCGGCAGATATTCTTCATCTTGGCGAGATTTTCCTTGGCCTTTGCAATGGCTCCCTTGTCGACCATTGCTTCGCCCTGTCCCGCCAGCGCATCAAGATCGGTGGGATCAAGCAGCAGCGCCTCGCGATAGAAGCGGATCGACTTGCCGGTCAGCCCCTGAAGCCGCGCCACTTCGCCCAGCGCCGAGAATGCCTTCCGATTTCTGGGATCAATCGCCAAGGAGGTTTCATAAGCGTCATTGGCGCCCTGAAGATCGCCTGCCTTCTGGGAGGCTTCCCCTTTTTCCAGCCATGCAACTGACATAGGGTCGATCTGCGCATCCGGCTTCTGCCCTATTCCCGCACTTGAAACCGTTGCCAGAGCCAAAGCTAAAGCAATGGAAGCAGGGGTAAACCGCATAATCTTCTCCAACAGCGTCTCGGCTTGGGCCGGAACTTGGTCCTTGACTATTAGCATGACTTTTTCATCCGTGCGAAGAAAAAGCCGTCGGTCCGGTCGTGCGCCGGACTCAGCAATATTCCCGCACCCCAGCGGCGGCCGGGCATATCGCGCGGAAGATCAGCCGCCCAGCCGGGATTGCGACGAAAGAACGCGTCGACTTGGTCCCGTCCTTCCCTGTCAAGCAAGGAACATACTGCATAGACCATGGTTCCGCCCTGTTTCACCAGACCGGCCCCACTATCCATGATCCTGGCCTGCTCTGCAACCAGCCGTTCGAGCCGCACTGGATTGAGCCGCCACCGCGCCTCCGGATTGCGCCGCCATGTACCGGTGCCGGAGCAGGGCGCATCAACCAGCACGCAGTCCGCCATGCCTGCCAGGGGCTCCAACCTCTCCGCCTCATGCCCCTGATCGAGCAGCAGGGTTTCGATAAAGGACGCCCCTGCCCTCTCCGCGCGCGGCTCAAGGCGGGCGAGCCGGCTGCGGATCGTGTCCGATGCAATCAGGCGGCCGCTGGCCTGCATGTCAGCAGCCAGCGCGAGCGTCTTGCCGCCAGCGCCCGCACATAGGTCTATCACGGTCTGCCCCGGCTGTGCCTCGCAAAGGCGGGCGATCAGTTGGCTGCCCTCATCCTGCACCTCTACCAGCCCCTCGCGCCAAAGCGGGCTTTGCTCGATTGGGCTTCCCTCGGGCAGACGAACCCCGTCCGGCGACAAGGATGCCGGCACGCCCTCCGGCAGTTGAGCCAGCACTTCCTCGCGCCCCGTCTTCAGCCGGTTGACGCGCAGGTCGAGCGGAGCCCGCGCCAGCAGCGCCGCCTGTTCGTCCTTGTCGAGGGGAGCGGCGATCAAGGGTGTGAGCCAGGACGGAACAGCCGCAGCCGAAGCGACCGGCTCTCGTCCATCCCAAGGCAAAGGCCCATGAGGAGAACCATCAAACAGCGCCGCAAGCTCAGCATTCTCCGAAGCAAGTCCAAGCATGGCTGCCCGGCCGCTTTCCGGCAGCTCCCCAGACCGGCGAATGGCGGCATAGACCAGATCGCGCACCGCCCTGCGATCCTTGGACCCTGCATAGCGGCGCGCCTTGAAATAGGCGGCGATCAGCGTGTCGGCCGCGGGGCCGTTGTCGCGGGCGGCAAGGATGATCCCGTCAAGCAGCTCAATGGCTGCCTGGACCCGAGCGGGGGGCGTCATCCTCTCCCCTCCCGCTTGCCGGAGGGGTCGGGGGAGGGCCTGTAAATTCCCTCGACCATTGCACTCCCTCCCCAAACCCCTCCCGCAAGCGGGAGGGGCTTAACGTCACCGTGTCGGATAATTGGGTGCCTCACGCGTGATCGTGACGTCATGCACGTGGCTCTCGCTGAGGCCCGCATTAGTGATGCGAATGAACCGTGCGCGCTTCTGAAGTTCCTCGATCGTCCGCGCGCCGGTGTAACCCATGGCCGCCCGCACGCCGCCGACGAGCTGGTGGATGACGTCCTTGGCGGGACCCTTATAGGGCACCTGCCCTTCGATACCCTCGGGAACCAGCTTCATCTGGTCCTTGATGTCCTGCTGGAAATAGCGGTCGGCGGACCCGCGCGCCATGGCGCCCACGCTGCCCATGCCGCGATAGCTCTTATAGGCGCGTCCCTGGTAGAGGAACGTCTCGCCCGGTGCTTCGGCCGTACCCGCGAGCAGCGATCCGATCATCACCGCACCTGCGCCCGCCGCCAGCGCCTTGGCGACATCGCCCGAGGTGCGAAGGCCGCCGTCCGCAATCACCGGAATTCCTGATTTCGCGGCCTCTTCCGCTGCTTCCAAAATGGCGGTGAGCTGTGGCACACCGACGCCGGCCACCACCCGCGTCGTGCAGATTGATCCAGGTCCAATACCGACCTTCACGCCGTCTGCGCCCGCATCGATCAGCGCCCGCGCCGCCTCTGCCGTCGCCACATTGCCAGCGATGATCTGCACGCTGTTGGAAATCTTCTTGATCCGCTCGACCGCCTCGGGAACCATGCTGCTATGGCCATGGGCGGTATCGACCACGATCAGGTCGCATTCCGCATCGATCAGCGCCTCGGTCCTCTCCAATCCCTTGTCGCCAACAGTGGTCGCCGCCGCCACGCGCAGCCGGCCGGAGCCATCCTTGGTCGCCTGCGGATAGGTAACTGCCTTTTCAATATCCTTGACGGTGATGAGGCCGATGCAATGATAATCATCGTCGACGACCAGCAGCTTTTCGATCCGCCGTTGGTGGAGCAGCCGGCGAGCCTCGTCCTGGCTGACACCGGGCTTTACTGTGGCAAGATTATCCTTGGTCATCAGCTCGCGCACTGGCTGAGAGGGATTTTCGGCGAAGCGGACATCACGATGGGTAAGGATACCCACCAGCTTGCCGCTATTTTCAACCACCGGGATGCCGGAGATTCTGTGCCGGTCCATCAGCGCCTGTGCTTCGGCGAGCGTCTGGTCGGGGGCAATGGTGATGGGATTGACGACCATTCCCGATTCAAAGCGCTTCACGGCCCGCACCGCATCCGCCTGTTCCTCGATCGTCAGATTGCGGTGAAGCACACCAAGACCGCCGAGTTGCGCCATGACTATCGCCATGTCGGCTTCAGTCACCGTATCCATGGCAGAGGACAGGATCGGAATGTTGAGCCCGATCTCCTTCGTCACTCGCGTCCGGGTGTCTGCCTGGCTCGGCAAGACGTCGGACTCGCACGGCTGGAGGAGTACGTCGTCAAAGGTAAGGCCTAGGCGGATGTCCATGGATTGCGCCACTTTCTTTCACGGAGGATTCGTGGCGGTCCATGTAACCATTTCCCCTAAAGGGCGCTAGTGCGCGGGCGGGGATATTTTCTTGGGTGGCTGGAGGGTGGGATTGGGCATTCCCCTCCCGCAATCGGAAGGGGCGCCATTCACCGCCCCATCCCGCAAGCCTCCGCGCGCGCAATCAGCGCCCGGGCAGCGGCCACATGCATTGCCTCGATCATCCGGCCCTCGAACCGTTCGGCCCCTCCGCTCGCCGCGGCAATCAGCCGGTAGGCATCCTCCACCTCCGGCAGGGAGGGGCCGAACACCATATTTGCGGGGCCGACCTGATTGGGATGGATGAGCGTCTTGCCGTCAAAACCAAATTCATGGCCCTCGCGGCACTCCGCCATCAAGCCGTCCGCATCATCCAGCCGGTTGTAAACCCCGTCGAACACAGCCTTGCCCGAAAGGCGCGCGGCCATCACGATCATCTGCAGGGCGGTCGTCAGCCCCGCCCTTCCCACGCCTTCTGGAATGCGCAGGTCGCTTCGCAAGTCATTCGTCCCGACAAACAGCCCCGCCGTCCCTGCCGCAGCGGCAATCGCATTGGCTTCGACCAGGCCCTTTACCGACTCGATCATCGCGATGACGGGCCGTCCGCATTCACGATAGACCCGCTCTGCCTGCGCCGCGCTTTCCACCTTGGGCAATATCAGATAATTCGCCGCAGTACCGGAAAAGGCCGCAACATCCTCCTGATGCAGGCGCGTCCCAGCCATATTGATCCTGACGCCGACCAGCTTGTTTCCAAACCCTTCATTGATGGCCGCCACCGCCGCGCGCCTGGCACCCGCCTTCAGCGCATCGGGGACGGAATCCTCAAGGTCGAGTATGACCATATCGCAGGAAAGCCCCCGCGCCTTTTCGATCGCCCGCGCATTGGAGGCGGGGAGAAACAGGAGCGAACGCGCATATTCAAGCTTCATGGGGGGCATATGTCCGATTCCGCTTTGCTGCCAGCCCTTTAGCGGCCATACTCCCGCCCATCGACAAGGGGGAGAAGAAGCATGGGCGTGGCTGTTGCCTTTTTCATTGTCTTGCTGGTCTTCATCTATCTGGCCGCCAGTATCAAGATCGTCCGGCAGGGTTATCACTACACCATAGAATATTTCGGCCGCTTCACGACCGTGGCGCAGCCGGGCTTCAATTTCTTTCCCGCCTTCTTTTATCAGGTCGGCCGCAAGGTGAACATGATGGAGCAGGTGATCGACGTGCCGAGCCAGGAGATCATCACCCGCGACAATGCCATGGTCGCCGTGGACGCCGTCGTCTTCTTCCAGGTGCTCGACGCTGCGAAGGCCGCCTATGAGGTCTCTGACCTGCATGTCGCGATCCTCAATCTGGCGACGACCAACCTGCGCACCGTCATGGGCTCGATGGACCTTGATGAAACGCTGTCCAAGCGCGACGAGATCAACGCCCGGCTTCTGCATGTGGTGGACGATGCCACGACGCCATGGGGCCTCAAGATCACGCGCGTTGAGGTAAAGGACATCCGCCCGCCTCAGGACATCGTCAATTCCATGGCCCGGCAGATGAAGGCAGAGCGCGAAAAGCGCGCCAACGTGCTTGAAGCCGAAGGCCTTCGTGCAGCGGAGATCCTGAGAGCCGAAGGTGCCAAGCAGTCCCAGATCCTGGAGGCCGAAGGCCGCCGCGAAGCCGCTTTCCGCGACGCCGAGGCCCGCGAACGCGCCGCCGAGGCCGAAGCCAAGGCGACGCAAATGGTTTCCGATGCCATTGCGAGCGGCAATACCCAGGCCATCAACTATTTCATCGCACAGAAATATGTGGACGCTGTCGGCCAGTTCGCCTCTTCTCCCAATGCCAAGACGATTTTGTTCCCGGTGGAAGCGACACAGCTTATCGGCACGCTTGGTGGCATCGGCGAACTTGCGAAGGAAGCGCTTGGCAATGGCGCCGCCACGCCGCCGCCCTCCGCCCCCGCGCCCCAACCCCGGCGGCGCGGTCCCTTCGAACCGGCGGAGTAAAGGCCGTGGATTGGCTCAATCAGCTACAGTTGGAGGCGCAGTGGTGGTGGCTCATCCTGGCCGTGCTGCTGGGCATTGGAGAAATCATCAGTCCGGGCGTCTTCCTCATCTGGGTCGCCGCCGCTGCCGCTTTTACAGGCCTGGTCACGATTTTGACCGGAGTCCCGCCAGCAGCCCAATTGCTGATATTTGCCGCCACGTCGCTGGTATCTGCATGGTTCGGCCGGCGCTGGTATCTGGGCAATCCCGTGCAATCCGCCGACCCGCTCCTCAATGACCGCGCCGCGCGGCTGATCGGTCGAACGGTCACCGTCGCTGAGCCAATCGTTCATGGACGCGGACGCGTAACCGTCGGCGACAGCGTCTGGCCCGCCACCGGCCCCGACCTGCCAAAGGGCGCGGCGGCGCAGGTTACCGGCGTCAGCGAAGGCGTGCTGGTTGTGGGAGTGTTGGAGTAGACCCGAAAGGGTTAAAGCAGGATCCTAATTCCGCCGTCCCTGCGCAGGCAGGGACGACGGCTCAGTTTCTCAATGACCACAAAAAAAACCCAACAACCCGCTCGCTCAATCGCCAGCCAAGGCCGCAGCGATATAAATCTCCCGCAACCGTCTCGCCACTGGTCCGGGCCTACCATCGCCCAGCACCCGGCCATCGATCTCCACCACCGGCAGCACGAAGTTCGAGGCGCTGGTGATGAACGCCTCCCGGGCATCAAGCGCTTCCTCTACTGAAAAAGCGCGCTCTTCGACGGTAATGCCTGTTTCGTCGGCCAGTGCCAGCACTGCCTTGCGCGTGCAGCCCGGCAATATGTCCTTCGAATTGGGCCGCGTGATCAGCGCGCCCTCCGCCGTCACGATGAAGGCAGAGGACGACGCCCCTTCGGTCACCAGCCCGTCCTGCACCAGCCAAGCCTCCTGGCACCCCGCCTCCGCCGCCTCTTGCTTGGCAAGCACCTGCGCCAGCAAAGCCACGCTCTTGATATCCCGCCGCACCCAGCGCAGATCGGGCACCGTCTTCACCTTGATACCCGTTGCCGCTGCGGGCGCGTTCAATATCTCCTTGTGCTGCGTGAAAATGACGATGCTTGGATGCGCCGCGGCTGGAAAGGCAAAGTCCCGCTCAGCAGCGCCACGCGTCACCTGCAGATAGACAAGGCCGTTCGACAGCCTATTCCGTTCCACCGCCCCGGCAATGAGCGCCGCCACTCCATCGGGCAGCGGCAAGCCGATCTCGCGCGCCGAACGGGTCAGCCGGTCCAGATGCGCCGCGCGGTCCACCAGCCGCCCCTCAAGCACGGCCCAGACCTCATAGATACCGTCCGCAAACAGGAAGCCGCGATCCAGCACGGAGATGCGTGCCTCGTTGAGCGGCACCCATTCGCCATTCACATAAGCTATGCGATTCAATCTGGGGTCCCCCACCACTGTTCAAAAGCCAACCGTTCATTCTCAGTCATGTGCAGCCCGAGCTTGCTTCGCCGCCAGAGGCAATCCTCCACCGTCGTCGCCCATTCGCAGCCCCGCATCCACCGCGCCTCTATCTCGGTGAAGCCAGCGCCGAAATGACGCCCCATATCCGCTTCCTCACGCACCTGTCCCAGCATCTCATGCAACAAATTGCCATAGGCGCGCGCCATGCGAAGCGACCGGTCGGTGCCAAGGAAAGGCCAGAAGGCCCGCACATGCGACAGGAACTCGTCGAAATCGGCTATCGCTCCGCCCGGAAACACCAGCGCCCGGCTGCTGCGGTAGAATTGCCAGCCGGCCGGCCCTGCCAGCAGCGCCAGCGCCTCCTCCCCCAGACAGCGGGCGGTCGTGACCTTTCCGCCAAAGATCGACAGCAGCAGCGCCCCCGTTTCGTCGAGTTCCAGCACATAGCCGCGTGTCACCTGCCGCGCGTCGGTCGCGCCATCATCATAAAGCGGCCGCACACCGGCAAAGCTCTGCACCACATCGGCAGGCGAAATGGACTTGGCGAAATATCGGTTCACGGCTTCGCAAAGATATTCCACCTCATCATCGGATGGAGCCGTAGCCTCGGGCGAACGCACGCTGATCTCCGTCGTGCCGATCAGGGTGAAGCGCTGCTCATAGGGGATGGCAAAAACAATCCGCCGGTCCGGCTGCTGCAGGACATAGGCATGGTCGCTGTCATAAAGCTGCGGCACGACGATATGGCTGCCCTTTACCAGCCGCACATGCGCCGTGCTCTTCTTGCCAAGCCGCTTCAGCGTTTCCATGACCCATGGACCAGTGGCATTCGCCAGAACCCGCGCCCGTGCCTCGCTGCCGTCAGAAAGCCGGACTCGCCATACATCCTTGTCGCGCTCGGCGGACAGCATCTCGGTCCTGGTCCGAATGTCCGCCCCATGCTTGGCCGCATCAATGGCGTTGAGCAGCGTCAGGCGGCTATCGTCCGTCACGCAATCGGTATAGACAAAGCCGCCAAACGGCCGTTTCAGCGGCGCCTGCAACCGCCTGTCCGACTGCCGCAGGCTGCATGAACGCGGCAACCGGCTTTTGCCGCCCAGAAAGTCATAAAGCCGCAGCCCCAGCCGGATCATCCATTTGGGCCGGACCGAAAGCGCATAGGGCAGCACGAAACGCATCGGCCTGATGACGTGCGGCGCTGCAGCCAGAAGCCGCCTGCGTTCGTGCAGCGCCTCCCGCACCAGCCCGAAATCGCCATATTCCAGATAGCGCAACCCGCCATGGATCAGCTTGGTGGATGCCGATGATGTGGCACAGGCCAGGTCCCCCCGCTCCACCAGCACCACTGAAAGCCCATTGATCGCCGCCTCGCGTGCAAGAGCAGCGCCATTGATACCGCCCCCAATGATGAGCAAATCATGTATCACCAGCGCTTTATGCCATGAACGGAACGAAATTACACGCTTGGGGAATTCCGCTATTTTTCCTCTCCCGTGAGGAGAGGATATGAAGGCTTGGCTGCGTGCCGCCTGGCCGGAGTTGGTGAGGGGTTGTGCCCTACAAATAGCGTTGGAACCCCTCACCCGACTGCGACTAGGACCGACTGCGCGGTCCAAGTGTCCGTATCCCTCTGCCTCTGGAGAGGGGAAGAAATCCGCTCCGAAAAATTCACGCTTTCACAGAATTGACAGGACATTGCGGGGCCCCGCAGCAGCCCCTATAGCTCATCCATGGCGCGCCCGAAAAAATCCCAACCTGCCGGCCTCCCCACGCGGGAGCAGATCATGGACTTCATCACCACCTCCGACCAGCCGGCGGGCAAACGGGAAATCGCCCGCGCCTTCGGTCTCCACGGCGCGGAGAAGATCGCGCTCAAGGCCCTGCTGAAGGACATGACTGATGAGGGCATGATCGACAGCGCGCCCGGCCGCGCTTTCCACAAGATGGGCGGCGTTCCCAAAGTGACGGTCCTGCGCATCGTCGACATTGACGGCAAGGACCCCATTGCCGTTCCTGAACGATGGGAAGCTGAAGGAAAGCCCCCGCCCCGCCTGCGCGTCATTGAGCGTGGCCGCCGCAACGCGCTTGGCCTTGGCGACCGCATCCTCGCGCGGACCGAGGAAAAGGGGAATGGCTGGCTCGCCCACCCGATGAAGAAGCTCGCCCGGTCAGCCGAGTTGCTGATGGGGGTGGTCGACAAGGACCCGGAGGACAAGCTCTGGCTCCGCTCCATCGACAAGAAGGAACGGCGCGACATCCGCATCAGCGATGGTGGGGACGCCCAGCCCGGTGACCTCGTCCTCGCCGAGCCCTCCGGCAGGCCGCCTCGCATCAGTGCGCGGGTGACGGACATTCTCGGCGATCCCTTCGCGCCCAAGAGCTTCAGCCTGATTGCCATCCACAAATTCGGCATTCCCTTCGAGTTTCCAGACGAAGCCGAGGACGAAGCGGAAAAGGTTGCCGCCCTGCCCCTCCACCCGGACAGGCGCGAGGACCTGCGCCACCTGCCCATCGTCGCCATCGATCCTGTCGATGCGCGCGACTTCGACGATGCGGTCTGGGCTGCGCCTGATGAGGATAATCCCGGCGGTTTCAATGCCATAGTCGCTATTGCCGATGTTTCCTATTATGTCCGTCCCAGCAGCCTGCTCGACAAACAGGCCAGGAAGCGCGGCAACAGCGTCTATTTCCCCGACCGCGTCGTCCCCATGCTGCCGCACAGCCTCTCGTCGGACATGTGCTCGCTGAAAGCAGGACAGGATCGGGCGGCCCTTGCCTGTCACCTCAGCATCGACAAGACCGGCAAGGTCAAGGACTGGCGCTTCACGCGCGCCCTGATCCGCGTTGCCGCCAACATCCCCTATGAACAGGCACAGGCCGCGATCGACGCCGCCACCCACGGCCAGGGCCATCATCTTGAAGCCGGTGGCCTCGACCTCGTCGAAGCGGCGCTCAAGCCCCTCTGGGCCTGCTGGTCCCTGCTTGCCAAGGCGCGCGGCAAGCGCGAGCCGCTTGAACTCGATCTGCCCGAACGCCGTGTCGTGCTGGACGAGGAAGGCCGCATTCTGAGCGTCGCCGTGCGCGAACGGCTCGACGCCCACCGGTTGATCGAGGATTATATGATCGCCGCCAATGTCGCCGCCGCCAAGGCGCTGGAAGCGAAGAAGTCTCCCATCATGTACCGTATCCACGAGCCGCCCTCCCGGGAAAAGCTGGCCGCACTCAAGGAATATCTCGGTACTTTCGATATCGAGTTCACGCTGGGGCAGGTCATCAAGCCAGCGACCTTCAACCGCTTGCTGGAGCGCGTCGGCGATGTCGCCCACCGCCCGCAGATCATGGAGCAGATCCTCCGCACCCAGACCCAGGCCTATTACGGGCCGCGCAATGTTGGCCATTTCGGCCTCGCACTTGGCAGCTACGGCCATTTCACCTCGCCCATCCGCCGCTATGCCGACCTCCTCGTCCACCGCGCGCTGGTCGGCAGCTACAGCCTGGAAATGCCAAAGCCCAAGGATCCTTCAATCCCGCCAACCACGACCCTCAGCCGCGAGGATAGCGAGGATCTGGGCCGCATTGGCGAGCTCATCAGCCAATATGAACGCCGCGCCATGGAGGCCGAGCGCGAAACGGTCGACCGCTATGTCGCGGCCTATCTCGCTGAAAAAACCGGCGAGATCGTCGATGCGCGCATCACCGGCGTCCAGAATTTCGGCTTCTTCGCCACTGTGGAGGGCCTGGGCGGCGACGGCCTGGTCCCGGTTTCAACGCTCGGCGCGGAGCGTTTCTTCTTCGACCAGGCGGGCCATGCGCTGGAAGGAGAAGAAAGCGGGGACCGGTACGAACTCGGCCAGCGGCTGAAACTCCGCCTGGTCGAAGCCAACCCCATCAGCGGCGCCCTACGCTTCGAACTGCTTGACGGCGTCAACCACCTCCCCCTTGAGCGCGGCCCCCGAAAGCCGGGCCGCCCCCGTCCGATCAAGCGCCGCGGCAGACCCGCAAACATCCGGCATCAAAGCAACCCCAGGGGGAAGCGGAAGTAACTTTCTGTCGTCCCTGCGAGGGCAGGGCGACGCTTATTTTTATATGATGCTGACGAAATAGCTGGGTCCCTGCCTTCGCAGAGACAACAGGGTCTGTATAGTTAACATCCTTGTCCCCCATTTGGCTTCCCCCAAAATCCGCGCTAAACTCCCATCGGCCAAAAGCCGCAGGTGCAGCCATGCCCCCATTCGCTCCGACCAACCATCTCGGCACGCACGAGGTCGCCAACCAGCCGCCACCCTTTGCGGGCCGCAACCTCTACGCCAGCGATGTCGCCTTCAAGGAAGCCGCCCGGCGGGAAGGGGGCGAATGGCTGGACGAACCCCTGGCGAGCCTCGGCGCACTCGCTGGTTCCGAACATGTGCTCCGGCTCGGTCTTCAGGCCAACCGCTACCCTCCGGAACTCGCCATTTTCGATCCGCAAGGCCATCGCATCGACGAGGTCCGCTTTCACCCCGCCTGGCATGAACTCATGGGCCTCGCCATGCAGCATCGCATCCACGACATAGCCTGGATGCACAAAGGACCCGGCGGTCATGTCGCTCATGCCGCCCTCCTGGCTCTCTTTTCGCAGGCGGAGGCGGGGGTCATGTGTCCTATCAACATGACCTATGCTTCAGCGCCGGCGCTCCGCAAGGAACCGGATTTGGCGGGACCCTGGCTCAAACGGCTGATCGGCGGCCAATATGATCCCGACATCAAGCCGATCGCTGACAAGAGCGGGATCAGCATTGGCATGGCAATGACCGAAAAGCAGGGCGGCAGCGACGTCCGCGCCAACACCACCCGCGCCTTTCCCTTGGGCGACAGCGAGCGCGCCTTCCGTCTGATCGGCCATAAATGGTTTTGCTCGGCCCCGATGAGCGACGCCTTCCTGACGCTCGCCCACAGTGACGCTGGCCTATCCTGCTTCCTCGTCCCGCGAGTCACACCGGACGGCAAGCGCAACGCCATCCACTTGATGCGCCTCAAGGACAAGCTCGGCAACCGCTCCAACGCCTCGGCCGAGATCGAATATCAGGACGCCTTCGCGCTGCTGATCGGCGAGGAGGGGCGCGGCATCAATGTCATCATCGAAATGGTGCATCACACCCGTCTCGGCACGATTGCGAGCACCCTGGGTATCATGCGCATGGCGCTTGCCCAGGCGGTACATCATGCGCAGCACCGGGCAGCCTTCGGCAAGCTGCTGATCGACCAGCCGCTGATGCGAGCGGTGATCGCTGATCTGGCACTTGAATATGAGGCCGCCGCCGCCCTTGTCATGCGGGTCGCCCGCGCCTTCGATGCGGAAGACGATCAGGGCCGCTCCTTTGCCCGCCTTGCCGTCGCTGCCGCCAAATATTGGCTCACCAAGCGTTGCCCCAATTTCGTCTATGAATGCATGGAATGCCTTGGCGGCAACGGATATGTCGAGGAAAGCCCTTTGCCGCGCCTTTTCCGGGAAGCGCCTGTCAATGCCATATGGGAAGGGTCAGGCAATGTGATAGCGCTGGACATATTGCGCACCCTCGCCCGCGAGCCTGACGCTCTCGACATCTATGCCGATGAAATTGCCGCAGCCAAGGGCGCCAATGTGCTGCTCGACAAAGCCGCGACATCGCTCCTTGCCAGCCTCCGCGCCGGAAAGGTTGAGGAACAGGATGCGCGTTTCATAGCGGAGCGGCTGGCGCTCATCCTCCAGGCCAGCCTACTCGCCCGCTACGCCCCAACGGAAATCGCCGATACCTTCTGCGCCACACGGCTGGGCGATAAGGGCGGCCGCAGCTTCGGCGTGCTTCCGGCTTCGGCCGATGTGGAGGGAATCCTGGCCCGGCAGGTTGATGAAGAAATAGGACAAGCAAGGCGTTAACAAAGCCGATCCGTCGTCCCTGCGCAGGCAGAGACCCCGCTTCTTTTTGGGCGAGGCTGAAGAAGCTGGTGACGATAGCTCCTTTTACCAATCCCCTTGCTCCCGCCCCGCCCCTTCGTCCAAAGACGATCCGTGACTGTCAGAATCGAAATGGGAACCGACGGCACGGGGAAGCCCGTGCTCATGGACATAGAGGAACTGCTGGCCACCCGGTTGCTTGTCCAGGGCAATTCCGGGTCGGGCAAGTCGCACCTTCTGCGCCGCTTGCTCGAAGGCAGCGCAAAGCTGGTGCAGCAGGTCGTCATCGATCCCGAAGGCGATTTCGTCACCCTCGCCGAGGTCTTCGGCCATGCGGTGGTGGAAGCCGGTGATTATAATGAGCGGGAGATTGCCCGCATCGCCGCCCGTATCCGCGAACATCGTGCCTCAGTGGTGCTCAATCTCGAATCCCTTGAGCTTGAATCGCAGATGCGCTGCGCCGCGGCTTTCCTCAATGCTCTCTTCGATGCTCCGCGCGATCATTGGTATCCGGCGCTTGTCGTGGTCGACGAGGCTCAGATGTTTGCCCCGGTCGCTGCTGGCGAAGTGTCGGACGAAGCGCGCCGCGCCTCATTGGGCGCCATGACGAACCTCATGTGCCGGGGACGCAAACGCGGACTTGCTGGAGTGATCGCCACACAGCGCCTTGCCAAGCTCGCCAAGAATGTCGCGGCGGAGGCCTCCAATTTCCTGATGGGCCGGACCTTCCTTGACATCGATATGGCCCGGGCGGCCGACCTCCTTGGCATGGAGCGGCGGCAGGCTGAGACCATTCGCGACCTTGAGCGCGGCCGCTTCCTCGCCCTGGGGCCTGCCATCTGCCGCCGGCCGGTCGCGGTGAAGATCGGGGCGGTGGAGACTGCTGCCCGCAGCGGTGGCCACTCGCTCCTGCCCCTTCCCAGCAACGAGCCCCAGGACCTGCAGGGCCTGCTCTTCGCGCCTTCTGGCGAAGATCAGCCGCCGCTGCCCGACCCCAAGCCCGCTCCCGTCGCTGCCGAGGACCTTATCCGCACAATCGCCGGACCCGATCTCAGCCAACCCGCAAGCGGACCCAAATCCCCTCCGCCGCCGACAGACGGGGAGAGAGAGGCGGTCATCATTACCGTCCTTCAGGAAATGGTTGCCGACCCGGATTGCTCCTATCGTCCGGCCCCAGTGCTCTTCCAGGATTTTCAGGTCCGCTGCCGAATGCATCGTCTGTTGGGCGCAGCACTCGACCTGCCCGCCTTTCGCCGCCGCCTCGCCATGGCCCGGGCCGGGTTTTTCGACGAAAACGAAGATCGGCTCAGTCCCGTCATGGGGATCGGGGCGAGCCTGCCCGAGGATATGCTGGCGCCATTCCTGCTCATCGCCCGCGCCGCGCTTGATGGGGCGCCCTGCCCGCCCGACGATGCGCTTGCGGAAAGCTACGGCACCCGCTCCTCGGGCCGTGTCCGCCGGTTGCTTGCCTTCATGGAAACGCAGGGACTGATCGTCACCCGTATCGATTTCGCAGGAAAGCGGTCCATCGGTCTGCCGGGCCTTGGCATCTCAACGGCGGCATCGGAAATGGTGGAGGCGGACTGACTTCAGCTATTGAAGCGGCCACCCGTCTCCGCCTTCTCTTTCAGCAGAGCTGAGAGCTTGAACGCCGGTCCGAACTTGTCCCGCTGCCGCTCAAGGCCCTCGACGATCTTCTTCGCTCCTTCAAGATCGCACCAGAACATGGGCCCGCCACGATAGACGGGCCAGCCATAGCCGAACACCCACACCACGTCGATGTCGGACGCCCGCTGCGCAATCCCTTCCTCAAGAATGAGCGCGCCCTCATTCACGATTGGGTAGAGCGTCCGCTGCACGATCTCCTCGTCGGATATGTCCCGCCGCTCCACTCCGGCCTTCGACCGGAATTGCTGAATGATTTCAGCCACCCTGGGCGACGGGCTTGGGTTCCGCTTCTCATCATAATCGTAGAAGCCCGCCTTTGCCTTCTGCCCCAGACGATTTTCGGCACAAAGGGCGTCGCGAATATTGTCGATCCGCTTGGGATCGCGGTGCCACCCAATGTCGGTCCCGGCCAGATCGGCCATCTGGAAGGGACCCATCGGCATACCGAACTCGACATGCACCCGGTCGACCTGCTCCGGCGTCGCCCCTTCGATCAGCAGCTTTTCAGCCTCGATCTGCCTCGGGAGCAGCATCCGGTTGCCAATGAAGCCGTAACAGACGCGCGCAACCACGGCGGTCTTCTTGATCATCTTGGCCACCGCCATGGCCGTCACGAGCACGTCGTCAGCCGTCCTTTCCCCCCGCACAACCTCCAGCAGCTTCATGATATTGGCCGGAGAGAAGAAATGGAGGCCGAGCACGTCCTGCGGCCTACCCGTCACGCCAGCAATCTCATCGATACTGAGATAGCTGGTGTTGGAGGCAAGGATCGCGCTTGGCTTGGCAATGCCATCAAGCCGCCGGAACACGTCCTTCTTTACCTCCATATTCTCGAACACCGCCTCAATGATGAGGTCGCAGTCGGCAAGGTCCTCCAGTTCGAGCGTCGGTGTCAGCAGGCCCATTGCCGCCTCAATTTGACGGGCGGTCATGCGGCCCTTGGCGGCGCTTGCTTCAAAATTCTTCCGAACCACACCGATGCCGCGCTCCAGCGCCTCGGCCTGCTGCTCGACGATCGTCACCGGGATGCCTGCGGAAAGGAAATTCATTGAAATGCCGCCGCCCATGGTTCCTGCACCAACGACGCCGATCTTGCGGATCTCACGCGGTTTCACATCCTCCGCAATGCCCTCAATGTGCGACGCCTTTCGCTGCGCAAAGAAGATGTGCCGCTGCGCCGCCGATTGAGGGCTGAAGAATAGTTTGATGAACCCCTGGCGTTCGCGTTCCAAGCCTTCCGCGAAGGGCAGCCTGGTTGCTGCCTCAATGCAGCGGATGATCTCCTCCGGCGCTTCCAGCCCCTTGAACCGTTTGGCGTTGGCCTGCCGAAAGGCATCGAAAATGGCGGGATCAGCGCCGACAGGTTTTTCGCTGGTGCGCGGAATGGGCCGCATATTGGCGACTTCCCTGGCAAAGGCGATGGCTTCCTCCGTCAGAGTCTCCTCGCCCGAGATGCGATCCACCAGGCCGATTTCCCGCGCCTTTCGCGCCGGAACATTGTCCCCCTTCGTCGTCATCTCCAGTGCGGCCTCGACACCGATGAGCCGGGGCAGGCGCTGCGTTCCGCTCGCCCCGGGACACAGGCCCAGCTTCACCTCGGGAGCGCCGAAGGCCGCTGAGGGGACCGCGATCCGGTAATGACAGCCTATGGCGATCTCGCATCCGCCCCCCAGGGCTGTTCCGTGAACCGCCGCCACGACGGGTTTGGGGCAAGCCTCAATCGCCTCGACCACAGCCGGCAGCAGCGGCTCGATAGGCGGCTTGGTAAATTCGGTGAGATCGGCTCCAGCGAAGAAGGTCGAGCCATCGCATCGGATCACGACGGCCTTTACCGTGTCATCTCGTGACGCTTCCGCCATGGCTTCCATCAAGCCCTGCCTGACCGGTGCGCTCAAAGCGTTGACGGGGGGATTATTGGACGTGACGATCAGGATTCCGTCCTGTTTCCGGAAGGAGATGACAGACATATTATTCTCCCGCTTTGAGTTCGCCGCTGGCCACCAGCTCATCTGTAATGATTCGACCCTAAATGGTCCGGTGACCGACGCGGATTGACGTAACGGCGCGCCTCCTCCGGTGGGAACGAGGGCAGCTTGGCCCATATTTCCAGTCCTCTAGACTTACTCCATACCCAATATTCGGTAAAGCGCGAAGCAACCGGCGGCGGGGTGACTGAATCGGCAGGACCTGTTAGGTTGAGCGGATGAAAATGACAGAGGGGATGATCGCGGACGCCGAACGGACGAGCCGCTATCAAGCGAAATATGAGCGGATATTGGAAGCCGCGTCGGTGCTGATCAACGACCGCGGGGCGAAGGGCATGACGTTCGCCGATGTGGCTCAGAAAGTCGGCCTCAACACCACCAGCGTCACCTATTATTTCAAGCGCAAGGAACTGCTCGCCGCCGCCTGCTATGATCGTTCGATTGAGCGGCTGGAAAGCTTCATTGCCAAGGGGGAGGCCCACAAAACCCCGAAGGAACGCGTTCGCGCCTTTATAAGCGCCAATTTCGACGACCTGCTCGAAATCCGCAAGGGCAAAGCCACTCCTTACGCCGTTCTTTCGGAGTTACGCACGCTGGACGAGGAGACCCAGCGGGCGACGATGGAAAGGTATCGGGCCATGTTCAGGCGCCTGCGCACTCTTTTCGGGGCGCCCGCCAATGCATTGGAGCAAGCTGCCTTTACCGCCCGAACCAGCGTGCTGCTGGAAAACATGTTTTGGCTGCCAATCTGGCTGGAGCGCTATGACATTGAGGATTTTGAACGGGTAAAGATCAGAACATTCGACATATTCGAAAATGGCATTTCGGCCCCGGAACAAGCTTGGGAACCTCATCCCATATCACTCGACGCCGTGATCCCGGAGGCAGGTTCCAAAAACTCGCTCGAAAATTTTCTGCGTGCCGCCACCATATTGATCAATGATCGGGGATACGGAGGGGCATCGGTGGAGCGGATCGCCTCGGAACTCAATGTCACCAAGGGCAGCTTCTATCATCATCTGGATGCGAAAGACGATCTGGTCCTCACCTGTTTCCGGCGCAGCTTCGATATCATTGCCCGGTCCCAGCACGCAGCCGACGAAAGCGCGGGCAGCTATTGGCAACACCTCTCCTCCTCCATCTCCACCCTGCTTGAAGTACAGTTTTTCCATGCAAGTCCGCTGCTGCACGGCACCGCGCGGCAATCGCTTCCGCCTGCGCTGCGGACGCTGATTTTCGAGGAATCCACGCGGCTCGCCCGCCGTTATGCCGGAATGATGATGGATGGCATCGCGGAAGGAACGGTCCGTCCCGTAGACTCGCTGATCGCCGCACAAATGGTGATGTCGATGCTGAACTCGGCCTATGATGGGCGAACCTGGGCAAAACGGCTTCCGCCTGAAAAGGCAAAGGAAATCTACGCTTCCACCATAGCATTCGGCATGTTTGGAAATGGAATGGCGGGTTGAATTGCCAACGACACATTTCGAATATAGGGTATGCACACTGCAACCGTAGAGCGATAGGACAGGATCATGCGTGACGCCGTCATAGTTTCTACCGCCCGCACGCCCATTGGCCGCGCCTATAGGGGCGCATTCAACGCCACGCCCTCGCCCACCCTCGCGGCCCATGCGATCCGTGCAGCCGTGGAGCGGGCGGGCGTCGATCCGGCTGAAATCGACGATGTTGTTATCGGCGCGGCGCTTCAGCAAGGCGTTCAGACAACGATCGGGCGCACCGCCGCGCTTCGGGCGGGGCTTCCCGCGACAGTCGCTGCCATGTCGGTCGACCGGCAATGCGCTTCGGGACTGATGGCGATCGCCATTGCCGCCAAGCAGGTGATGGTGGATCGAATGGCCGTTTGCGTCGCAGGCGGCGTTGAATCCATTTCGCTGGTCCAGACCAAGGAGCTCCGCATCGCTCCCGATCCAGAGCTGCTTGCCATGGTTCCAACGGTGCACATGCCCATGCTGCAGACCGCCGAGGTTGTCGCCAACCGCTATGGCATCAGCCGCGAACGCCAGGACGCTTATGCCCTCCAGTCCCAACAGCGGACGGCGGCGGCCCAGGAAAGCGGCAAGTTCGACGACGAAATCATTCCCGTTTCCACGAAAATGACGGTTGCCAACAAGGAGACCGGCGAAGTCACCGCGCAGGATATCACCATCGCCAAGGATGAAGGAAATCGGCCCGGCACCACTTTGGAGGGGCTTGCATCGCTTCAGCCGGTCATTGGCGAAAAGGGCTTCATCACGGCCGGCAATGCAAGCCAGCTAAGCGACGGCGCCTCTGCCTGCGTGGTGATGGAGGCGGAACTTGCCGCCAGGCGCGGCCTCGCCCCACTCGGACGCTATCTGGGCATGGCGGTGGCGGGGACCGAACCCGACGAAATGGGGATCGGACCGGTTTTCGCCGTCCCCAAGCTCCTGAACCGCTTCGGCCTCACCATGGATGATATCGGGCTCTGGGAGCTCAATGAAGCGTTCGCCGTGCAGGTGCTCTACTGTCAGAACAAGCTCGGCATTCCCAATGACATTCTCAACGTCGATGGCGGAGCCATCTCCCTCGGCCATCCCTATGGCATGTCCGGGGCCCGCCTCGTCGGCCATGCACTGATCGAGGGAAAGCGGCGCGGCGTTCGCTATGCCGTCGTTACCATGTGCGTGGGCGGCGGCATGGGCGCTGCAGGGCTGTTCGAAATACTCTGAGCAACGAGATCAAAACACGTTCCCTTGACCGTTCACCCCGAGAAGTCGAAGGGCGTTGAAATGGCGCGAACGTGTCTGGACTTCGCTCGACACGGACGGATGGGGATCACCAAGAGCTACAAGCCACTCTGGTCACTTCGGTGTTCCGCCCTGATGGAGGTGAGCCGGCTATGGTGCCCTGCGCCCTGCCAGTGCGCCCATGATGAGCAGCAGTACGAACACGGCGATCGCGACGAAAAACAGGATCTTGGCGATCTCCACAAATGCGCCGCCGATCCCGCCGAAACCCAGTACGGCCAGGACCACGCCTGCGATCAGAAAAATGAGGGCCCAACGCAGCATATCTTCTCTCCTTATGCCCTCTTGTGAAACGGCCAAGGAAAGCCGCAGTTCCGCTGCTGCCGGGCTGGAGGCGCATCATAGCAGCGCTCCCATAGAGCCTATGGAATATGCCGAGTTCTGCGCCCGCATGGTGCAGCGCTATCGTCTCCTTCCGGCAACTGGGCGTGCGCCTGTTCTCAGGCGGCCGAACGTCCCCGCCGGTTTCCCATCGAAGTAGCAACATTGGGCGCCGCAGTGGGGGCGGCCGCTGGCGTCGACGGCGGCTGCATCCTGCTATGCTCTTTGTCCCGCAGCGCTTTTGCATAATTATCCGCGAACTTCAGATAAACGCGTCTCAAGAAAGGATCGCAATGCGTCTCAGCAAGCGAGCGGCATTCCTGTTCACGCCTCGCGAAATAACGCTCATGATCGTGGCTGGCCATTTCATCCCACTCCTCGCCGGCATCAATGCCAGCGAACCTTCATGGTCGCCGCCCGCTCCCGAAGCATTGTTCTGGATCAACAACTACAGAATATTGGACGCATGAGCCTCAACTTTGCTCCATGATTGTTCCAGTTCGTACATTGATTGGGCCCTTATCTGTACGCTTTCGGACATAAGAGCCGGCCATTCTTCAATTCGCCGTACATTCGCAGACGGGATGGAGCCAACTCCCTTCTCGCGCATTTGAGGTGCAGGTTGTTCTGCCGGCCAGCGGGGCGTGAGCCCAACAGGGAAGGACCAGAATGTTCATTCAAAGCTTAGCAGCTCAAGCTGGACCGCCCGCATCGGATGTACGGGCCGGACGGAAGAGCCTCCATTATGTACGAGCCCATCAAAGTCTGGCACGCGAGGGCGAACTGCAGCATCATGTCCACCTTATCAGCGAAGGCTGGGCATGCCGATATAAGCTGCTCCCCGATGGCCGCCGCCAGATCACTGCGCTGTTCCTGCCGGGGGATTATTGCGAGTTGGGGTGGACCTGCGATGCAGCGGCTTCACAGCATGTGGTAGCCCTCACCAATGTACGGACCGTGCGCCTGCCCTGCCGCGACCTTCGGCAAAAGGCGGTAAACGATCCCGAAGTCCACGACTTCCTGCTGCATGACGTGCGGGTCAGCGCCGACATGCAGACCGAATGGATCGTGAACCTTGGCCGCAAGAGCGCCCTTGAAAAGCTGAGCCATCTCTTTTGCGAACTTTACTACCGGCTGAAAGCGGCGAAGCTCACCTGTGGAGACCAGTGCGCAATGCCGCTCACGCAGCTTGACCTTGCCGACATCACCGGCCTTACCCCGGTGCATGTAAACCGCACGCTCCAGGAAATGCGGACCCTTGGCCTGATTGAACTGCGTTCGCGCTGGCTCCGCATACCGGACATCAATAGGCTGAGGCAGGTCGCCCTGTTTGACGGACGCTATCTGCACGCGGAAACCCAGCCCGCCGATCGCGTCCCCCGCACGCTTCCCGCGGAAAGGAAGCTTTTGGCGAGCTGAACCAGTCCGGCGGCAAAGAGCGTTGAGCCGGGTCGGCCGGGATCAGCCTCCGCTCAATTTCCTGGCCCTTGAACGCCATGCTTCCGCCAGCAACGGCATATCGGCCACAGCCTTGATCGCAGCCATATCCGCCTTCGCTCCGCCACCGATCAGCAAGCCAAACAGCCGCGCCACCGTCCATTCGGGGGAAGGGCGCTCCAGAAGCAGCATTTCATCGCCCGCTTCGGCTTCACCTTCTTCCAGCACCCGGAAATAGACTCCGCATTTGCCGGTGCGGACAACGGTGGCCATGACATCCTTGCGTCCGAAGCGATGATCCAGTTTCCAGCAGGGCTGACGGCCATGACTGACTTCCAGCAGGGCGCTTCCCAACCGGAACCGGTCGCCCAGGCATATCCCCTCTTCGTCCAGGCCCGATGCGGCAATATTCTCGCCAAAGGCGCCGGGTGCCTCCAGCAGTGCATGACCACCGGTGAACTCCCGCCAAAAGTGATAATGATCCTGAAAATAAAGATGAACCGCCTTGTCGGGGCCGCCATGGTTTACCTGGTCGGCCTGCTCATCGCCCTTCAAACCCAGGAAGCCGATTTCTACGCGGCCTTTCACCGCCTGCTTGGCGATGGCGCTTGTCTCGACACCGCGGAACGGGCTGGCCCTGCCTGCTAGCAGCGCATCGACATGCATGCTCAGTTCCGTCATGGTCATTCGCCCTTGCCAGAGCCGCTTTGCAAAGCCAACGCCTTTCTTGTCCTCGGCTCGTTTCGCTTCTAATGGGGGCTGGATGGACATCACCAGTCTCCGCATCGCTCTGTTCAGCGGCAATTATAATTATGTGCGCGATGGCGCGAACCAGGCATTAAACCGGCTGGTCGGCTATTTGCTGCGCCAGGGTGTCCAGGTCAGAATCTATGCACCAGTGGTCGCGGAACCGGCTTTTGCGCCGACGGGCGATCTGGTGGGGGCTCCCTCGCTCGCCATTCCAGGGCGCGGCGAATACCGCATTCCGCTGCGGATGTCCGGTAAGGTCCGGCGGGACATCGAAAGTTTCAACCCCAATCTCATCCATGTTTCCAGCCCCGATCCGCTTGGCCACGCCGCCGTCGCCTTTGCCCGCAAGCGCGGATTGCCAGCGGTGGCCTCGGTCCACACCCGCTTTGAAACCTATCCCCGCTATTATGGCCTTGCCTTCATGGAGCCGTTGATCGAAGCGCTGCTACGGCGCTTCTACCGGCGCTGCGACGCCATTTTCGCGCCCTCCGAAAGCATGGCGCAGCTGCTCCGCGAGCAGCGCATGAGCTATAATGTCGGCATCTGGTCCAGGGGGATCGATCAGGACATCTTCAATCCCAATCGCCGGGACCTGGAATGGCGGCGCGAGCATGGGATAGCGGATGACGAACCGGTGATCGGCTTCATTGGACGGCTAGTGATGGAAAAGGGGCTGGACGTCTTTTCCGATACGATCGACCGCCTATTGGCCAGGCGGGTCAAGCACCGGGTGCTAGTGGTCGGCGACGGCCCTGCTCGCGAATGGTTCCAGAACCGCCTTCCCTCCGCGCGCTTTGTCGGGTTCCAGACCGGAACCGCGCTCGGCCGGGCCGTGGCCTCGATGGACATGCTGTTCAATCCATCGGTCACTGAAACCTTCGGCAATGTGACGCTGGAGGCCATGGCCTGCAACCTGCCGGTGATCGCTGCAAAGGCGACCGGAAGCGAAAGCCTGGTATGCGACGGCGTTACGGGCCGTCTCATCCGCCCGGGCGCCATAACTCAGTTCGCAGACGCTCTTGCGCATTATTGCGAAGACCTCGACGCCCGCCGTGCCGCCGGAAAGGCGGGCCGGTTAAGGGCCGACCATCATGGCTGGGACCAGGTGAACCAGACGCTCGCCGAAACCTATTTACGGGTGGTGCTGCACCGCAATTCCGGCTTCGGGCCGCCCAGGCACAGCCCAGTGCCCTAGCGGTACTCCTCATCTCCGTTCGGGCTGAGCTTGTCGAAGCTTTTCCTTTATTCCCCTGAAGGCCCTTCGAGGACCTGAGGGCGAACGAAAGCTTATACCCAAGCCGTGCTTGCTCCTGCCACTATCGCATTCAAAGGAAGTCACCATATAAGGCGTGATGACCAATGACCCGAGGCCAAATCGTGACTGACCTGTTTGGCAGCGAAGACGAAGCCAGGCTGCCCGAACCGGCGAAGGACGCTCCGCTGGCTGACCGGCTGCGGCCGAGATCGCTCGCCGAAGTCGTAGGCCAGGAACATCTGACTGGCCCGGAAGGCGCCATCGGCCGCATGGTCGCGGCGGGGCGTTTGAGCTCCATCATCTTCTGGGGGCCGCCAGGAACTGGCAAGACGACCATTTCCCGCCTGCTGGCCGATGCAGTGGGCCTTCGCTTCGAAGCCATTTCCGCGGTCTTCTCTGGTGTTGCCGATCTCAAGAAAGTCTTCGCCTCCGCCCGCGAACATGCTCGCATGGGCAAGAAGACGCTCCTTTTCGTGGACGAGATCCACCGCTTCAACCGCGCGCAGCAGGATGGTTTCCTGCCCTATGTCGAGGACGGCACCGTCACGCTCGTCGGCGCGACGACAGAAAATCCAAGCTTTGAACTCAATGCGGCGCTCCTCTCCCGCGCGCAGGTGCTGATCCTCCACCGCCTCGACAGCGTTGCACTGGAGCAACTCCTCTCCCGTGCCGAGGTCCTGATGGAACGGCCGCTGCCGCTAACCGCCGAGGCTCGCGAAGCGCTGATCGCCAGTGCCGACGGCGACGGCCGCTTCCTCCTCAATCAGGCGGAAACCCTCTATTCGGTTGATATCGACAAATCGCTGGACCCGGCCGGCCTCTCCGCTCTGCTCCATCGCCGGGTTGCCGTTTACGACAAGGACAGGGAAGGCCATTACAACCTCATCTCCGCCCTGCACAAATCGCTGCGTGGCTCCGACCCGCAGGCAGCGCTCTATTATCTGGCGCGCATGCTGGTCGCGGGCGAAGAACCGCTCTATGTACTCCGCCGGATCGTCCGCTTCGCGAGCGAGGATATCGGCCTTGCCGATCCGCAGGCACTCATCCAGTGCCTGGCCGCCAAGGACGCCTATGATTTCCTCGGCAGCCCGGAGGGCGAACTCGCCATCGTGCAAGCGTGCCTCTACTGCGCCACAGCGCCCAAGTCCAACGCAGCCTATGTGGCGCAAAAGGCGGCCTGGAAGTCCGCTCGCGATACCGGCTCCCTCATGCCGCCGCAGAACATCCTCAATGCGCCCACCAAGCTCATGAAGGACATCGGCTATGGCAAGGGCTATGCCTATGATCATGACATGGCAGAGGGTTTTTCCGGCGACAATTATTGGCCCGAAGAGATGGAGCCACAGACCTTCTACCAACCGGCCGACCGAGGTTTTGAAAAACGCATAGCGGAACGCATCGCCTGGTGGAATGAACTCCGGTCAGAACGCAATGCGGGCCGATGATTTTTAGTGATATTCCATCCGCCGTCGTGGCGGCTTTTAGCGAAGAAAAGCGGGCTTCCTGCCTTCGCAGGGACGACAGTTGAGTTAGCCAGTGGCCAACCCCCGCTTCACCCATTTTGCCGCTATCGACTGGTCCGGCGCCAAGGGCACCCGCCACAAGGGCATTGCGGTCGCTTTGTGCAGCGAGGGCAACAAAGCCCCTGAAATCGTCACCCCGCCCTCCCGTCATTGGTCCAGAGCCGATGTCGCCGACTGGGTCCTGGCGCAGGCGCAGACCTCCCCCACTCTTTTCGGCTTCGACTTCAGCTTTGCCCCACCGCTCGTCGAGCGCCGCTCCTACCTGCCCGGCGATAATGTCCCCGTCACTGCCCGAGCCTTTTGGGCCTATGTCGACCATGTCTGCGCCGACGCCGACCTTGGAGCCGCGAGTTTCCTTGAACAGCATCACCGCCGCCATTTCTATTTCGGCAAGGCCGACGGGACGAAGGCCAGCTATATGCACTTCCGCCGCTGCGAGGCGCATTACAATCTGGGCGGCGGCGGCAAGCCCTCCACCGTATATGACGCCATCGGCGCGGCGCAGGTCGCCAAGGCAAGCTTCGCGGGCATGCGCCTTCTCCATCATCTTGGCCAGCATCTGCCCATCTGGCCGTTCGATTCCCTGCCTGAGCGCGGCTCAGCCATCGTCGAGATCTACACCAGCATCGCGGCCCGGTCCGCTGGCCGCCCAAAGGGCCGCACAAAGATCAGGGACGCCGCTATATTGGACGAAGCGCTCGCCCGCGTGGAAAGCGCCCCGCACCGGCCTCTTGCCGCCTATGAGGATCATGCCACGGACGCCATCCTGACCGCGGCCTGGATGCGCCGCCATGCTGGTGACGCGGCTCATTGGTCTCCGCCCTCCCTGACCGATGAAATTGCCCGCACGGAGGGCTGGACCTTTGGGGTATTGTGACTGTAAAGGGCAAGGCAGCGCCGCTTTAGCTCAGTTGGTAGAGCAACCGCCTTGTAAGCGGTAGGTCGTCAGTTCGAGTCTGACAAGCGGCACCATTTTTCCGGCATTTCAGGTACCCTCTCCCTTGGGGACAGGATTTGAAGGCTTGGCGGCTTGCAGCCTAGCCGGAGTTGGTGAGGGGTTGTGCCCTACCGGCAGTTTCGGAACCCCTCACCCAACTGCGACCAAAGACCGACTACGTCGGCCTAAGTCTGCGTATCCCTCTCCTTCTGGGAGAGGTGTAGGGCATCTGCAAAATATGATGCCGTCCCAGAAACAAACAACGCCACGCCGCGCCCGAGGACGGGCACGACGGCGAAGCGCCAAGGGATCAGGATTGTTGGTAAACCCGGTTCAGCCAGCCGCGGCGTGCAACCTCACCATATTGTCCATACGGGTACGTTCGATGGAAATAGCGCCGATTTCGGCCGCCTTGCGCCGGTATTCCGCTGCCATTGCCAGGTGCATCTTCCGGGCCGGGAGGTCATCGGTTCCCGCCGCGAGTTGCTCGTGCATTTCCGCGCGTTCCAGATAGATGGCCGGGTCATCTGTATTGAGCATGAAGGCAACTCCTGCTGCTTTGCGGTTTCGAAGCACCATCATGCGAAATCCGGAGAGACGCGTCCCGTCTTGCCTGCCTTCCCGGCGGCCCTCTATCTTTCCGTCATTTCAATGATTGGCTTTCAGGCAGGACTTAGCGGCGCCTTTTTCCGGACGCTGGCCTTCTGATAGCCTATGCTGCTCCGATCCTCAAAAAGTACAACCTGATTTCCTTAGCGCAATTTCGCTCAAAAGGAAATAGCGGGGCGTAACGTTCGTCCGGGTCAGCTCTCCGCCGGTCGCGGACTGGCGCGATATTCTTTCAGCAGCTTTCCGCCCTCCGAACTTTTCTCTTTCATGACAACGTCATACCCCCACAGGCTTGCCAGATGCTGCAGCACCTGTTCTGCATCCGAGGCAGCAAGCTGAATGCCGTTGGTCACCTTATGCTCCAGCATCAGATGCCGGTCGCCCGCCATATCGACATCGACAATCTGTATGTCCGGCTCGATCCAGCCGATATCATATTGACGCGCAAGCGTGCGGCGGATCTCCCGATAGCCGCGTTCATTATGGATCGCGTCCACGGTCAGCGCGGGTTCTTTCTCATTATCCTGCAGCTTGAACAGCTTCCAGCTACGGATCAGATGCGGGCTAAGGAACTGGCCGACAAAGCTTTCATCCCGGTAATTGGCCCAGATGTGCTTCATCACCTCGTCGGGATTTCCTGAGCCCGCGATATCCGGGAACCAGATGCGATCTTCCGCCGTGGGTTCAGTGCATATGCGGCTGATGTCCATCATCATGCCGAACCCCAGCGCATAGGGATTGAAGCCGCCATAATGACCGGAATCGAACATCGGCTGATGCGTCACATTGGTATGCGACTGCAGGAATTCCATGAAGGCGCCGTCATTGATCAGCCCCTTTTCATGCAGGCGCGTCATGATGCGATAGTGCACATAGGTCGCGCACCCCTCATTCATGACCTTGGTTTGCATCTGGGGATAGAAATATTGTGCGATCAGCCGGATGATGCGCAATACCTCCCGCTGCCAGGGTTTCAGCAGCGGCGCTGATTTCTCAAGGAAATAGAGGATATTTTCCTGCGGGAGATTCAGCGCCGCGCGCCGGTCGTCCGACGGCTCACGCTCCTGGGTTTCCGCCCGCGGCAAGGTCCGCCACAGATCATTGTAGATCCGCTCCTGATGGGCATGCCGCTCGGCCTCCCGCGCGGCCTCTGCCTTCAGATCGCGAACCTTTGCTCGGGGATAGCGATGGACCCCCTGGTGCATCAGCGCATGGGCCGCATCCAGCAGCCGCTCAACCGCCTGCTGCCCATGCCGCTCCTCGCAGCTCATGATGTAGGATTTGGCAAATTCCAGATAATCCAGAATGCCTTCCGCATCCGTCCATTGCTTGAACAGATAATTGTTCTTGAAGAAATGGTTATGGCCAAAGGCCGCATGCGCGATGACCAGCGTCTGCATCATCGCGGTGTTTTCTTCCATGATATAGCTGATGCAGGGATCGGAATTGATCACCAGCTCATAAGCCAGGCCCCGCATCCCCTTGCGGTACATCATCTCGTTCGCCAGGAACTGCTTGCCGAACGACCAATGCTTGTAGAATAGCGGCATGCCGGTCGACGAATAGGCGTCCAGCATCTGCTCTGCCGTTATGACCTC
Source organism: Rhizorhapis sp. (assembly GCF_035276005.1). Taxonomy (NCBI): domain Bacteria; kingdom Pseudomonadati; phylum Pseudomonadota; class Alphaproteobacteria; order Sphingomonadales; family Sphingomonadaceae; genus Rhizorhapis; species Rhizorhapis sp. The sequence continues at coordinate 28,829 of NZ_DATEMB010000059.1, read as the reverse complement.
TATCTGGTTGGGATAGACGTCCAGCTTCATCTCATTGATGGCTATGTCTTCAACCGCGTCATAGATCCGGCGGATAAGATCAAAGCTCCAGTCGCCACCTTCGAACAAGGGGGTGCCCACCCGGTCGATCATGCCGAACTCACCCCCACACCGCGTTTCTGGAACAACTCTCTGAACACTGGATAGATTTCGCGGCGGTGATGCACCTTGCGCATGACGAAGCGGCCAGGCGCCGCAGCCACCCGCTCATAGGCTTGCCAAAGTTCGCTGCCGCTGGAGATAGTCCCGCCGACCATGGGGTCCTCCTCCCGCCCGACCTCCAGATAGGCGACATATTGCGAGATGGGGATGATCTCATCCTCCATCAGGCTCACGGTCCTGGGATTGTCGCTCGACATATTGTCGCCGTCCGAAGCCTGGGCGACATAGATGTTCCAGTCCTCGGGATTGTAGCGGTCCTTCACCACCTCCAGCATCTTGTCGAGCGCACTGGACACGAGCGTTCCTCCGGTTTCGCGGCTGTAGAAGAAGGTTTGCTCGTCCACTTCCTCGGCCCGGTCGGTGTGGCGGATGAACACCACCTCCACATGGCGATAGCAGCGCGTCAGGAACAAGTGCAGCAGAGCATAGAAGCGCTTCGCCAGGTCCTTCATATGCTCGCTCATGGAACCCGACACGTCCATGAGGCAGAACATCACCGCCTGTGCAACGGGCTTGGGATGATGTTCATAGCGGCGATAGCGCAGGTCGATGGGATCGATATAGGAAATGAGTTTGCGCCGCCGCTCCAGCACGTCCCGTTCTTCCTTGAGGCGCAGCAGGATGTCGGGATCCCCCTCCCCTGACGCCTCCAGCCGGGCGATCTCGTCCTCAAGCGCCTTCAGTTCCTCCGATTTGGGGCGCTTCAGGGCAATGCGCCGCGACATGGCGTTGCGCATAGTCCGCCCGATCGACAGTGTTGCCGGCGAACCCGTGGTCTGGAAGCCAGCCCTGCGAAGTTCGAAAGAAGTGCCGCCTACCAACCGCCGCTTGGCAAGGTCCGGCAATTCCAGATCGTCCAGGAACAGGTCCAGAAACTCCTCGCGCGTCAGGACGAAGCGGAACTCGTCCTCGCCCTCGCCGGTGCCCGCCTCGCTACCGCCGGAACCTTGGCCGCTGCCGCCTGGAGGACGGGGAATTTTGTCGCCTTCGACATATTCCTTGTTGCCGGGGAAGATATGGTCGCGATTGCCACCGCTGCCCGTGCGATGAAGGGTCGGTTCGTGAACGCCCTTGCGGACAATGGACACCTCGCCTTCCTGATTGATGTCCTTGATGCTGCGATCTTTCAGGCTGTCCCGGACTGCCCGCTGGACCAATGATCGCGCCCTCCGCAAGAAGCGCTGCCGGTTGACCAGGCTCTTGCCGCCAGGGTTGAGGCGTCGATCGATTACATACATATCAGTGCGCTAGGGCCTCCTGTTGCAGTGATCGTGCTGATGCATGGTCTCATATCTCGTCATCGCCGCAAAGGCGGGGAGCCACCTCCTCCACCTCCTGCCCCTCCGCCTGATTCCAAGGTCGAGAGAAGGCTTCCCGCCTTCGCGGGAATGACGGCACTTAAACAAAGCAACAAACAAGAAGCTCCACTCCCCATCACCCCGCCTGCTTCACCCGCATATACCATTCGACCAGCCGCCGGACCTGCCGCTCCGTATAGCCGCGGTCGATCATGCGTTCGACAAACTCATGATGCTTCTTTTCCGTTTCGGTGTCCTTCTTGGAACCGAAGCTAATGACCGGCAACAGGTCCTCGACCTGGCTGAACATCCGCCGCTCGATGACGTCGCGGATCTTCTCATAGGACGTCCAGGATGGATTGCGGCCATTGTTGCTCGCTCGCATACGAAGCGCGAACTTGACCACTTCGTTCCGAAAGTCCTTCGGATTGGCGATCCCGGCCGGCTTCTCGATCTTGGTCAATTCCTGGTTGATAAGCTCGCGATCGAATAACTGCCCGGTGTCCGGGTCCTTGAAATCCAGATCCTCGATCCACGCATCGGCATAGGCAACATAGCGGTCGAACAGGTTCTGCCCATAGTCATGATAGGATTCGAGATAGGCCTTCTGGATTTCATTGCCGATGAACTCGGCATAGCGGGGGGCAAGCTCGCCCTTTATGAACTCCAGATATTTGGTCTCGGTATCGGCCGGCAGTTGCTCCTGCCGGACCATCCGCTCGAGAACATACATGAGGTGCACCGGATCGGCCGTCACCTCGGCCGGATCATGATTGAAGGTCGCCGACAGGGCCTTGAAGGCGAAGCGGGTGGAAATCCCGTCCATGCCCTCATCGACCCCTGCCGCATCCTTATATTCCTGCATGCTCTTTGCCCGGGGATCGACCTCGCGCAGGCTTTCCCCGTCATAGACGCGCATCTTGGAATAAAGATTGCTGTTCTCATGCTCGCGCAGGCGCGAAAGCACGCAGAAGCGCGCCAGCATGTCGAGCGTGCCGGGCGCGCAAGGCGCTGCCGACAATTCCGACCCGCGCAGCAGCTTTTCATAGATCTGCCGCTCCTCGGTCGCACGCAGGCAATAGGGCACCTTGATCACATAAATGCGGTCGATGAAGGCTTCATTGTTCTTGTTGTTCTTGAAATTCTGCCACTCTGACTCGTTGGAGTGCGCCATGATGATGCCGGTGAAGGGGATGGCCCCAATATTCTCGGAACCGATATAATTCCCCTCCTGCGTCGCCGTCAGCAGCGGGTGAAGCATCTTGATCGGCGCTTTGAACATCTCGACAAATTCGAGAATGCCCTGATTGGCGCGATTGAGGCCGCCCGAATAGCTGTAAGCGTCAGGATCATTCTGTGACAGCATTTCGAGCTTGCGGATGTCGACCTTGCCGACGAGCGAAGAGATATCCTGATTATTCTCATCCCCTGGCTCGGTCTTGGCGATGGCCACCTGATGCAGCCGCGACGGCATGATCTTCTCGACCTTGAAGCGGGAGATATCGCCGTTGAACTCATCCAGGCGCTTGCGGCACCACGGACTAATGAGGCTGGACAAGCGGCGGCGGGGTATGCCGTACTGGTCCTCCATCATCGCGCCATGGGTTTCGGGGTCAAAGAGCGCCAGGGGGCTTTCGAAAACCGGACTTAAATCATCGCCCGCCTTCAGCACATAGATGGGGTGGACTTCCATCAGCGACTTCAATCGCTCAGCCAGCGAAGACTTGCCGCCACCGACAGGGCCCAGCAGGTAAAGGATCTGCTTGCGCTCTTCCAGCCCCTGCGAGGCATGACGGAAGAAGCTCACGATTCGCTCGATCGTCTCTTCCATGCCATGGAATTCGGCAAAACTTGGATAGCGCCGAATCGTCCGGTTCATGAAGATCCGGCCCAGCCTCTGATCCTTTGAGGTGTCGATGATCTCAGGCTCTCCGATCGCCGCCAGCAACCGCTCGGGCGCGCTGGCATACATCATCGGATCCCCGCGGCATCCGCGGAGATACTCCTCAAGAGTCATCTCCGCCTGACGGCGTGCTTCATAGTTCCGGGTGAATTCCGAAAAGAGATCATTTATCGCCATGTCATCTCCACGATCTGCAACGGCGCTGTAATCAATATAGGATAGACAAGCGTGGCAGACCAGTACGTGTTTTGCGCAAAATGATCGTTCTGCCCCATTCCGGGTTCAGTCTGGGTTCATTCTTCGGCAAACATCCGAATACGCCGCATTGCCGTTCGCTGCCGTCGCCCCTGCCAGGCAGGGAGCCCGCTATTCTTCTTCGACAATGTGAGGAACATGGGAGGATCCCCTCAAGCCTGAGGCCAATTCTCCAGCGCCGGGATCAGTTCATCATAATGGTGGATCACAAGGTCCGCCCCCAGATCTTCCACCGGCTGCATCAGAAAGCCGAAGCTGACGGCAATGCTCGGAATGCCTGCATTCTTGGCCGCCATCGTGTCGTTGATACTGTCCCCCAGGAAGATCGCCCGCCCTCCCCCGCACCGGCGGATCATTTCCTCGATGGGTGCCGCGTGCGGCTTTGACCTGCCCGGCCCCATCGTATCGCTGCCAATGATCGTATCGAACCGATCGGCAAGACCCATTTGTTCAATGAGCGCCTTTGCGAAGCGTTCATATTTGTTCGTGCAGATGGCGAGCGTCACGCCGCGCGCATGCAATTCGTCCATCGCTTCAATGAGGCCCGGATAAGCCTCGCTATGATGCGCCAGATTCTCCTCGTAGAACTTCAACAGCACCGGGAGATATCGCTTCATCATTTCATCCGAGCAGCCGCCCGTTTTTTCCAGCCCCCGCTGCAGCATCGTCCTGGCCCCGTTACCCACCAGCAACTTGACTTCCTCTACCGTGAAAGCTGGCCTGCCGATGATTTGCAGCGTGTGATTGACCGCCGCGGCAAGGTCTCCGCTAGTGTCCAGCAAGGTACCGTCCAGGTCAAAGCCCACAATATCGAAAGGAATCTTCTTCATGGCCAGCGTCCTTGCCCTTTGCGCTGTGGCATAAGCAAGCCAAACATGGCAGAGGGGCCAGGCAGCTTTCAGAAAAGCCAAGGGAACGACAAGAACAGCCGATGCGTCCTCTAGCCACCATCATCCTTGCCGCCGGGCAAGGGACCCGTATGAAATCCGCGACCCACAAGGTCCTTCATCCGATTGCGGGCCGTCCCATGCTGCTCCACCTGCTCGCCAGCGTGGAGACGCTTCAGCCCCAGCAGAAGATCGTCGTGGTGGGCGCCGGCCGCGACCAGGTGGAGGCAGCGGTCGCCGGGCATGACGTCACCCTCATCGTTCAGGACCAGCAGCTCGGCACCGGCCATGCCGTGCAGCAGGCGGAGGCGAGCTTCAACGGCTTTGCCGGTGACGTCCTGATCCTGTACGGCGACGTCCCCCTGGTGCGCCCCGAAACGATGCGGATGATGCTGGAACGGCTGCACGGAGCCGATGCGCCAGTCGCAGTGGTGCTCGGCTTCCGCCTGGAGGATCCCGGCGCCTATGGCCGCATCATCGCTGACGACAGGGGTGTCATCGAAAAAATGGTGGAGTTCAAGGACGCCAGCGAAGCCGAACGCGCTATCACCTTGTGCAACAGCGGCCTGATGGCGGTGCGAGAGGAGGATCTCTTCACCCTGCTCGCCAGAGTCGAGAACGATAATGCCGCCGGGGAATATTATCTGCCCGACATCGTCATGCTCGCCTCACATGAAGGCCGCCACAGCGCCGTCGTGGAGACGGAGAATTGGGAAGTGGCTGGCGTGAACAGCCGCATCGAACTCGCCGCCGTCGAAGCTGAGTGGCAGAGCCGCCGCCGTATCGAGGCCATGCGTGACGGCGCGACGCTCACCGCTCCGGCAACCGTCTTCTTCAGCTTCGACACTATCATCGGTCGGGACGTGCTGATCGAACCCAATGTGGTTTTCGGTCCGGGGGTGACCATTGAAGACAAAGTTACCATCCACGCATTCTCCCATCTTGAAGGCGCCAAGGTGCTGTCGGGAGCAGAAATCGGCCCCTATGCCCGCCTCCGTCCGGGGGCCGAGGTTGGCCAGGGCGCAAAGGTCGGAAATTTCGTAGAAATGAAGAAAGCGGTTCTTGGTCCCGGAGCCAAGGCCAATCATCTCTCTTATATCGGCGATGCAGAGGTCGGCCCCGGCGCGAATATCGGTGCTGGAACGATCACCTGCAATTATGATGGCTTTTTCAAATATAGGACGAAGATCGGCGCAGGAGCCTTTATCGGCTCGAACAGCGCCCTGGTCGCTCCAGTGAATGTCGGCGATGGCGCGATCGTGGCCGCCGGTTCAGTGGTCACGCACGATGTCGAGAACAACGCACTCGCACTGGCACGGAGCAAACAGGAGGCAAAGCCCGGCTGGGCGGCCAAGTTCCGCGAAGCCATGGGCGCGAAGAAAAGGGCGAAGAATTGAGCATCTGTCGGCCTTAACAATCCGTCGTTCCTGCGAAGGCGGGGACTCCGCTTTCGCAGGAACGACCAATGACCTATCCACAAGGACAAGCAAAAAATGTGCGGCATCATCGGTATATTGGGTAAGGACAATGTAGCGGACCGGCTGGTCGACGGCCTCCGCCGCCTTGAATATCGCGGCTATGATTCCGCTGGCATCTGCACTGTCCATGACGGCCTGCTCGACCGCCGCCGCGCCGAAGGGAAGCTCAACAATCTCGCGGCCCGGCTGGTCCAGGAACCGCTGCCCGGAAGCAGCGGCATCGCCCATACCCGCTGGGCGACGCATGGGGCGCCCACAGAGGATAATGCCCATCCTCATGTCGTCGGCGACGTCTCCCTGGTCCACAATGGCATCATCGAGAATTTCAAGCCTCTACGCGACGAACTCCTTGCAGAAGGCCGGACCTTCGCCAGCCAGACCGACACGGAGGTCGTCGGTCATCTCCTCGCCCGCGAAATCGAGCGCGGCGCCGATCCTCGTCAGGCCGTCGCGACCGTCCTGCCCCGGCTGCACGGCGCCTTCGCGCTGGCCATCATGTTCCGCCAGCATCCTGACCTGCTGATCGGCGCACGCCTTGGTGCGCCCCTGGTGGTGGGCTATGGCGACGGCGAAAATTACCTGGGTTCGGACGCGCTGGCGCTCGCCCCGCTCACGCAAAAGATTGCCTATCTGGAGGAAGGCGATTGGGCAGTGCTGAGCCGCAGGGCTGTGGAAATCTTCGACCGCGACAACCAGCCTGTGGAGCGCCCAGTCACCAGCTCCGGCGTCTCAGGCGCGATGATCGACAAGGGTAATCACCGGCACTTCATGCAGAAGGAGATTTTCGAACAGCCCGTGGTCGTCGCCCAGACCCTGCAAAGCTATCTCCGTCCCCTGGAAAACCGCGTCGCCCTGCCCGACATGGACTTTGATCTTGGCGGTATCAAGCGGGTCACCATCGTTGCCTGTGGCACCAGCTATTATGCGGGGCTTGTCGCCAAATATTGGTTCGAGAAATTCGCGCGCATTCCTGTCGATATCGATGTTGCGAGCGAGTTCCGCTACCGGGATCCTGTGCTCGAGCCTGGCGGCCTTGCGCTGTTCATCTCCCAGTCGGGCGAGACCGCCGACACGCTCGCCGCGCTCCGCCACGCCCGCAAGGAAAAGCAGATCATTGCCGTGGTGGTGAACGTCCCCACCAGTTCCATGGCGCGGGAGGCGGACCTGCTTCTTCCCACCCATGCCGGACCGGAAATCGGCGTCGCATCGACCAAGGCATTCACCTGCCAGCTCGCGGTGCTTGCCGCTCTGGCGGCCAACCTCGCCCGCGCCAACGGCCGCATGTCGGCGGAGGAAGAGGCAGAGATCGTCAAGCACCTGACCGAGGCTCCAGCAGCTATGAACCAGGCGCTGGGCCATGATGCCGACATCGAGGCGATGGCCCATCTCATCGCGCCTGCCCGTGACGTGCTCTATCTTGGCCGTGGACCTGACTATCCCATGGCTCTTGAAGGCGCTTTGAAGCTGAAGGAGATCAGCTACATCCATGCCGAAGGCTATGCCGCAGGCGAGATGAAGCACGGCCCCATCGCCCTCATCGACGATGCCGTGCCGGTGATCGTGATCGCTCCTTCAGGTCCGCTTTTTGAAAAGACGGCTTCCAACATGCACGAGGTTCAGGCCAGGGGCGGTAAAGTGGTTCTCATATCGGATGCCAAAGGCCAGGCGCTGGCGGGCGAAGGCTGCATGGCCACGATCGAAATGCCAGCGGTCCACCCGCTCATTGCGCCGCTGGTCTATGCCGTCCCCGTCCAGCTCCTCGCCTATCATGTCGCCGTAGCGAAGGGCACTGACGTCGACCAACCGCGTAACCTCGCCAAATCAGTGACCGTGGAGTGACCCTACCCCTGCGCGGCTTGGCAGGGCCTTTTCAAGAGTAGCCGCCAGGGTTTCCAGGCGGTAAGGCTTGCAGATCAAGGGATAATCCTCGGCCCCCGTTGACGCGATCCGGTCGCTATAGCCGGTAGTCAGTACAACGGGCAGGCGCGGATGGCGCTGTTTCAACTTGCTCGCCAGTTCCAGACCGGTCATTCCGGGCATCACCACATCGGTGAAGACCAGATCGAACCGGCCATCGCGCTCGGTGCGCTCCATGGCTTCATTTCCATCCCGGGCACGCACAACCGTGTAGCCGAGTTCCCCCAACAGCGTTTCGGCGAAATTGCCGACCTCCTCATTGTCCTCCACCAGCAGGATGCGGCCAGTGCTTAGCCCCGCGTCTGCAGCGGCGCCAGGATCAGCCTCCGCCAACGGAGTGCGGCTGCTCGCTGGAAACAGCAGGGTAACCGCAGTGCCTTTGCCGGGTTCGCTGTCGATGCTCACAGCGCCCCCGGATTGAGCGGTAAAGCCGTAAACTTGGCTAAGGCCCAGCCCGGTACCCTTGCCTACAGTCTTAGTGGTGAAGAAGGGCTCGAAAACGCGCTCCCGCAATTCCGGATCAATGCCCCGGCCACTGTCCTTGACGATGACGGCAACGGCCCTGCCTTCTACATCCGGAGCAGCTTCGTCCACATTGGCGGTACTTATGGTGATGGTTCCGCCGTCGGGCATCGCGTCACGGGCATTGACGATGATGTTGAGCAAAGCCACCTCAAGTTGGCCTGGATCGACCTCGACCGGCTTCAGGTCGTCCGCGAGACGAGGTTCAAGCGCTATCCCCGCGCCAAGCGTCGTTTCCAGCATGTTCATCATCGTGCGGATGCGCTGGTTGAGATCGACCGCTTCGGGCCGCAGCGGCTGGCGGCGGGCAAATGCCAGCAACTGGCCGGTAAGAAGGGCCGCCCGTGCGGAGGCATCGGCAATCGCGTTGGCGAAACGCATGCGCTTTTCCTCTTGGATCTCGGGCCGGCGCAATATGTCGGCCGACCCCTGAATCACCGTCAACAGGTTGTTGAAGTCATGCGCGATGCCGCCGGTCAATTGGCCAAGCGCCTGCATCTTCTGCGCCTGCCGAAGTTGCTCTTCGGTGCGGCTTCGCTCCTCGATCTCGAATTCCAATTGACTATTCGTTTCTGCGAGGGACAGAGCCTGCTCCTCCAGCACCCGGTTGGCGCGGCGCAGCGCGAACTGCCCATAGCCGAGAACTCCCAGCACCAGTGAAGTCATCAGCACCAGAAGCGCCACTATGGCATAGCGGGTGAGCCGGCGCGAGAGAGGATCTATCGCCGTCGAGAGGTAGATCGTCCCGATCTGCTGTCCGCCCCGCGCCACGGGGATGATGACCCCGACCTGTGCCTCGGGCGTCGCAATTTCCGATACTCTGCCGGGCAATGCCGTTTGGCCGCGATGGTAACCGGCGAACAACCGGCCCTGGGCATCATAAATGCCAGCCATTTGCACCTGTTGATTAACACCCAGGGCTTGGGCCGATTCCTGCGCCGCCATCCTGTCGTTGAAATCCAGGGCGGCAGTTACGCTCGCTGCCAGAATATCTGCCTGCACATGCGCAGAGCGTTCCTGCTCCTCGCGATAGGCTTGTTCATTCTGATAGATGATCCACAATCCGGCCAGCAGCAACAGCAGCACGGCGAGAGGAATGGCAATGGAAAAATCCCTACCCCGCGCCGTGAACGCCGCTTGCTTCATGCGCGCCCCCTCTGCTTCACACTAAGCGCCAAGCTGAGGAGCCGGGCGCTTATGTCCAGCCGATTTTCCCCGGCCAGTGCATCGTCGATGTGAAAGCGGACCCGGCCGTCCTTCAGGACGAAATGCACAATGCCCCTGTCCGCGCCAATGCGGTCGTCGGTGACGGTCAGAACCGGCCGTCCCTGCAATGCGGCCAGCATGGCGGCGGGGCTTTCCTTAGGCGACCCGCCAATGAAGGCGATGTGGCAACCCGCTGCTTCCGACGTGCCAACCAATTTTCGCACCTGCACCGGATGCTGGTCGATCCGTTCGCGCGCCGCCGCCTCGTCAAGGCTTGCTCCGAAGCTGCTGCGGCCGATGACGCAAATTTTTATGGGATCGTCCGCCGCCGCGAACGTGCCGGGCGGCCAGCTCACATAGGCCGCGAATTTGGGCAGGAACGCCGCTTTGACATCTGTATCAAGGGGGCCCTGCCGTGCCTCTGCCGCCGGATGGGCTGCAGCCACAGCCAGTGCCATCGCGATGCAGCTTTGAAGAAGGGACGAGACCATCAGAAACTGAACCTTGCGCCCGCGGAAACGGTGCGCGCCACCATTTGCCCCCTGTCCGTGTCGCCACTCTGATCTCGCAGCTTGTGAAACAGGTTGGAACCTACCACAAAAAGCTCAAGACCGTCATCGAGATTAAGGGCGATCCTGGCATCCGCGTCCACATAGCCCGCCAATTGCGGCTCAGGCAGGCTATCCACGCCCCGGAGCAGAAAGTCGAACTCCATGCGCTCGCCAAGGTTCATCTGTGACCGGAAGCTTGCATGGAAATCAGGATCGTTGCCGAGCGATATGCCGTTCTCCAGATCGGCATGCCCAGGCTTTAGGTGAAAATCCTTGTGCAGCGTGGCGATGCCCACGCTAACACGCCACCAAGGCAGGATTTGCTGGCCACCCCATGCTTCGATTCCATAAGTCTGGCCCTTAAGGCCATTGTCCAGCCTCAGCGGCAACAGAGTGACAGGGTGAAGCTCCGTCGTTCTAAGGCGGTCATAGAGATTGTAGAAGAGCGAAATGGAAAGGCTGCCTCCCGGCCATGGCTGGCCTCGATAGCCCATTTCGAACGTCGTCAGTCCCTCCGATTCAAAGCTCCCATTTTCCAAAAAAATAGGATGAATAAGGTCGCGGTCGATTCTGGAAGGGGTTCGCAGCCCCCTTGAAACAGCAGCCCAGAACAGCGCTTTTTCTGCCGGCTTCCAGGCGATGCGGACATTGGGCAGCACCTCAAACCCGGTAAAGGAGGTTCGTTCCAGCTTGATGCCCGCGATCAATGTGAGCCCTTGGCCCAACGCCCAACTGTCCTGCGCGAACAGATTGCCGACCCACAGCCGCTTGCTGGACGGATCGAGGACGAAGGCGTTCAGCCTGTTGATAAAGAGATCATGGGTCGTCCGAAGGCCCGCGCCCCAAACAATCTGATGATATCCAAGGGCGATATTATGCTGGGCCGAAAGATCGATCGTGTCGAGATGATCTTCAACGCCAAAGGCCCGGCGATCGGTCTTGTCATAATAGGCTTGCACCTGAAAAGTGGAATTCTCTCCGGTCCTCCGGGTCCACCGGGCGAGAATATTATGGCCCGTATCACGGCCTTTTCCGATCAGATCGTTGTCAAGGTCATTATAGAAATAATCGCCCTGCAGCGTGAAGTCGCTCGCCTCCCCACTCCAGTCCGCGCGGAAGCCCACCCGGATGCCCTTGCCCCCGTCGGGCACATCCGGCGCAGAACCGCCGGGAAGTCCGTCGCGCTCGAAACCATTGGCATAGACGCGGAACGCCCCGCTTCCACCAAGCGCGGCTCCATAACGCACGCCCACCGTCCGTTCACGCGCTCCTGCAGTCCCCCGGATGAGACCGCCTTGTGTGTCCATGGCGCTTTTGCTGGTGATGTTGATGACGCCATTGACAGCATTAGGTCCCCAGAGTGTTCCACCCGGCCCGCTGATGACCTCCACCCGCTCGATGTCTTCCAGCAGCGGCTCGCGCAGGTCCCAGAAAATACCCGCATGCAGGGGAGAATAGATCGTCCGCCCGTCTATCAGGCCGAGCAGCTTGTTGGATGTCTCAAAGCCGCTGAAGCCCCTGGCGCTGATCGAATATTGGCGCGCATCGATGCGCTGGACCAGCAGATTCGGAGCTAGCCGCAGGACTTCCGGCAGTGATGTGGCGGCAGAACGGCGAATGTCTTCATCGCTGATGACGTAGACCGCGGCCGGCGCGTCGCTCAGCGGCTGAGCGAATTTCGAAACCGAGGTAACCTCGACCTGCGCGAGTTCCTCGATAGACATGTGCTGAAGATCAAAAGGCTCCTCAGCAACTGCCGGGGTAACCAGCACATTGCTGAAAATCAGCGCCCCTATATTTGCAGCCAGGAACAATCCCTGCGGCTTTTTTATCATTCTGGCATCAGCCCCTGCACCAATGCCCCACATATTCATAATGGGCTATTGCAAGAGGATGCGTCAAGGGGACAAATATTCGGTCCGAACCTGAACATTTGAGAGCGTTTTAGCCAAAGGCATGGCCCGATCACCAGTAAATCTTGCTGGTGAATCTATCCTTGGCCGTTCTAAGTGCCGCTCCCGGCGCGAAATGGAGATCGAGACAACCCGGATGAACCTGACCGAGGCACCCTAGCGGCCGTTATTGGCCACAATGTCCACCGCCGTGCCGCCCCCAGGATGCTTGGCGAAGGTGATGAAATAGGCTCCATCGTCCTTGGCCCGCACCCCGCCAAGCACATGCTGGCCGTCAAGGAGCTGGTGCTCGGCGTCGAAACCCGCGCGGAGCGCCTTGGTGTAATAGAAATCGATCACATTCTGCATGGGCTGGCTTGCAATGAAACTGACGGCGCGCAAACTGCAGTTGCGGTCCTCGGCGCCCGCGGCTTCCATCAGCCTGGCCTTGGGATATAGCGGGAGGGCGGCAGGAAGCCTGTTCGCCCATCCCGTGCCATATTGAAGATTGGCCGCGCAACCGCTCGCCCCTGTGGAGCGCTGGCCCTGCTGCCGCGCGAGAGCGCCCAATGTCACCGGCGCCTGGGCCTCACAGCCAGGACAGGACGGGGCTTCGACGGCCTTGGGTGCCCGGAACAGTTTTCCGCCCACAGGTGCTTCATATTGAGTGGCCACAATCTCGGGAGGGAGCGCGCCGCTGACCGGCCGGTCGGCGGGACGGACGGCATCGCCATTGGCGCGGCTCGCGAGTTCAGGATCAACGATGATCTGATCCTCCAAGGCGCCCCTAAGGGCCGGATCGGAAACATTGGTGAGACTTTCATCAAGCGATGCGAGATTGCGCTCAGCATCCTCATCTCGACCGCATGCGGCAAGCGCCAAGGGTAGCGCGATAGTCAGAAGGAAGAATTTGTTGGCCATCATGCCGGCATGCTCCTTACATGGATCGCAGGCATGCCGCATCTAGGTTAAATTTCGGTTAGGAATCAATATGCAAGGCTTTCCGCCCCCAAAAACCTGACTTTGCCGCGCGAAATCCACTTGCCGATGCCCGGCCGTCGGCGCATTAATTCCGCCATGCTGAGCGTGCTGGCTTCCCTTATTGGCATCGTCGCCCTGATCCTGATGATTCCTACGGTCATTCCGTTCCTTGGATGGGCGAACTGGCTGATCGTTCCCATCGCCCTTCTGGGTGCGGCGATCGGCTCCTTCTCCGACAGGAATACCGGCCGCAATTTCTGCCTCATCGTTGCCGGCATCGGCATAATCCGGCTGTTCATAGGCGGGGGCATCATCTGACGCTTGCGGGAGCGGGCGTTCCTCGCCACTTGAACCCCTGCGCTTCGATAGCCATTGAAGACCGTAGCCGTCCTGCACGCGGCTAAATCGGCAGCAGATTTCTTCTGCCTTTCATCTACTTCCGTGAACTCTTTAGGATTTACGATGTCCACCTCCGCCGCTGTCCAGAACGTCGAAACCGCAGGAAAGGCCAACCTCGTCCGTGGCGGCATTACGGCTGCCATTGGCTGCTATTTGATATGGGGATTCCTTCCCCTCTATTTCCGCGCCGTCGGCCATGTCGGCCCATTCGAGGTCATCGCGAACCGTATCCTGTGGTCCCTCATCCTGCTGCTGCTCATCCTGAGCTTGCGGGGAACATTCGGCAATTTCACCCGCATGCTCGGTAACGGGAAAACACTGCTTGCCTTGACGGGCACTTCAACGCTGATCGCCATAAATTGGCTCACCTACGTCTGGGCCGTGAACAATGAACATGTCGTTGCGGCGAGCCTTGGCTATTTTCTCAATCCGCTTGTCAATATTCTGCTCGGCTTCGTGATATTGAAGGAACGGCTTGGCCGCTTTCAATGGATCGCTGTGGGACTGACGGCGATTGGCGTGGCCATCATGGCAGGTTCGGCCCTGGACACGCTCTGGATCAGTCTGGCGCTCGCTTTTTCTTTCGGCTTCTATGGCCTGGTCAGGAAGATGACGGCCGCTACGGCTCTTCAGGGCCTCGCTGCGGAAACGCTCATCCTGACACCGCCTGCATTGGCCTATATGACATGGCTTGCCGCTTCGGGGTCCCTGGCCCTGGGAACGGATGTGACGACCACAGGTCTTCTGGCCCTGAGCGGTGTCGTGACTTCCGTTCCCTTGCTGCTTTTTGCGGTTGCTACCAAGCGGATGGCCTATTCGACGTTGGGGCTTGTTCAATTTATTGCTCCGACGCTGCAGTTCCTGCTCGGCATATTCGTTTTTGGGGAGACGCTGAACAGTGGCCAGCTATGGAGCTTCGTGCTCATCTGGGCTGGCCTCGTCCTCTATACCGTCGACAGCCTGCGTCAGGCCCGCTCCGCCCATCCATCCATTCCAGCTATTGAGTAACGCAAAAGGATGAGAGCCTTCAAAAGCCCGCCTGATCGCAGCGCGCATTCTCGACAACGCAACATCGCTCGCCTATCGGAGTCGGGTGTGCAGACAAAATGAGGACTAAAATGAAATGGTAAGCGCCAGCCACGTACTCGATCGCGTTCTTGTTCTGGAGATGGTGCGCGTCACGGAAGCAGCCGCCATTGCCGCATCCAAGCTGATTGGACGGGGGGATGAGAAGGCCGCTGACGCTGCCGCTGTGGAGGCCATGCGCAAAGCGTTCAACGACCTGGCCATAGATGGCACCGTCGTGATCGGCGAAGGCGAGCGGGATGAGGCACCGATGCTCTATATCGGAGAGAAGGTCGGCAATGCAGCCGGCACGGGCCCCAAGATCGACATCGCACTCGACCCCCTGGAAGGGACGACAATCACTGCCAAAGCGGGCCCGAACGCGCTTGCTGTTCTGGCCATTGCCGAGGAAGGCTGCCTTCTCAACGCGCCTGACGTCTATATGGACAAGCTGGCGATCGGCCCCGGCTATTCCCCCGGCCTGATCGACCTCAACAAGTCCGTGAGGGAGAATGTGGAGGCGGTCGCCCGCGAAAAGGGCGTCGAACCCGCCGACATCATTGTCTGCGTACTCGACCGGCCGCGCCACGAGAAACTTATCGCAGAATTGCGGGAAATTGGCTGCGGCATCATGCTGATCCCGGATGGCGACGTAGCGGGCGTGATCGCCACTACCGATCCCGACACCACCATAGACATCTATATGGGTTCAGGCGGGGCGCCCGAAGGCGTTCTGGCGGCGGCGGCACTGCGCTGCGTCGGCGGACAGTTCAAGGGCCGCCTGCTGTTCCGCAACGATGACGAGCGCGCTCGCGCCCGCAAATGGGGCATCACCGACCTCGACCGGGTCTATGACCTCAACGATCTCGCCAAGGGCGACTGCATCTTCGCCGCGACAGGCGTTACCGACGGCTCCCTGCTGCAAGGCGTGAAACGTCTGCGGGGCGGCAAGATGACGACCGAAAGCGTGGTCATGCGGGCCAGTTCCGGCACTGTGCGCTGGGTAAAGGGCGAACACCGGAATTGATGGGTTGAACAAGGAAGGGCCACCCGGCCAAGCTGGCTGGGTGGCCCTTCGTCATGGCTTCACTCGAAGTGACGTTTAGCAATTCCGGTCGATGGCCCGGCCGGCCAGAGCACCTACGCCAGCACCGATGATGGTTCCGGCAGTACGGTCACCACGGCGCCCGACGATTTCATTGCCTAGCAGACCGCCCGCAATGGCGCCGATGATCGTGCCGCCCGTACCGCTGTCACAGCGGCCCCGATTTTTACGGCTGTAGTAGCGGCGGTCATAATCGCGGCCCCGATAATAACGGTCGCCCCTGTAATAGTCGCCTCTGGAATAACGGCGATCATAATCACGATAATAGCCCCGATCATAATCGCGGTAATAATCGCCGCGATCATAACCATGGCTCGCCATGGCTGGCGCGGTTGGCACTACCGCAGCGGCGCTCATGACAGCAGCGGCGGCGCTCAGCGAGAGTAGAAATTTCTTCATCATCCGGCTCCTTCATCCAGAATGGCAAATGCTTCAAAGCCGAACCTCGAAGCCTTGCTTTCCAGACCAGCTTCCTTCGACATGCTCCCGTTATGCGCGATTCGATTTGAGCCCACACTGAACGCCTAAGTTATCCGCCGTTCACATTGGCCGCTCAGTTTAACCATGACAGGGGCCTCACAGGCGCGTTAGGGAGGGGTGATGTTCCGCCCGTTCCTTATTCTGCTCGTTGCCCTGCTGCTGCTGCCCGCGCCGCAGTCCGCCAAGGAGGCGAGGACAATGCCGGGGGCCTTGCTGATCAAAGCCAAACCCGTTCCCCTGAACGCCTCTGATCCCACCCAAAGGACCGCAGGCCGGCTGGAATATCTCGCGGGTTGGGAACTGAAGAGCGATCATCGCTCCTTCGGCGGTATTTCCGCTATGGTTCTAAGGCCCGACGGCCGCATCATTGCACTTAATGACAGCGGGGACCTTTTCGGTCTGCCGCTTCCTGGAGATGCTGGCGGAAAGGAATTCATAGCCCCCCTTCCCGTCCGGCCGGAGGAAAGCCATTGGCCGAAATGGAAGTGGGATTCCGAAGGTCTGATGCACGACCCCGCCAGTGGCCGCTATTGGGTTACCTTCGAGCTCATCCAGCGCATCTGCCGCTATTCTCCCGCTTTCGCCCGCGTCGAAGCCTGCAGCGAGCCAAAGGCGATGGAGGATTGGCCAGGCACCGGCGGCGCGGAAGCTGCTGTACGGCTGCCCGATGGCCGCTTCCTGATATTCGCCGAAAGCGCCTATGGGTCCAGGGGAAGCACGGAAGTCCTGTTGTTCACCGGCGATCCGGTAGAGCCCGGCGCCCGGCCAGTTCATCTGGGCTATCATGCGCCCCAAGGCTATCGGATCACTGATGCCGTGTGGATCGGACAGGACAAGCTGCTCACCCTCAACCGCAGGGCCACCATCTTCGATGGCTTCACGGCCAAGCTGGCGCTGGTCGACATCCGCGATCTCAGGCCCGGCAGCGTGCTTCAGGCGTCAGAGATCGCCTCGCTTCGTCCCCCGCTGCTGGCGGACAATTTTGAAGCACTGGCCATATCCCGCGAACGGGAGCGAGACATTGTGTGGATCGCGTCCGACGACAACCACCAATTTTTCCAGCGAACGCTATTGCTTAAATTTGCGCTGAAGCATGAGCATATGGCGGCATCGCTCAGTGGCAACTGATAGCCATCAATTTTGGCCTGCCCCCTTCCGTCGTCCCTGCACAGGACAAAGAAAAAGCGGCCCCGATTGGAGCCGCCCTCTTCATGCACAAAAGCCGTGCAGCGGCGTCAGGCCGCCTTCTGCTTCTTCACGATTTCCCGCTTCAAGCGGCGCGCACGCAGCGACAGCTTGTCGTCGCGGGTCTTGACCAGCCAGTTGTCGAGACCGCCCACATGCTCCACCGAACGCAGGCCATGCGTCGACACGCGCAGCGTCACGCTTTTCTCCAGCGCCTCGGAGATCAGCGTCACGTCCTGCAGGTTGGGCAGGAACACGCGCTTGGTCTTGTTGTTGGCGTGGGATACATTGTGACCCACCTGACGGGTCTTGCCGGTCAGCTCGCAAATACGCGACATAATCTTAAAGCCTTGTTCTTCGGGTTTATCCGGAAAGACCGCGCCGATAACGAACATCGGGCGAATCGTCAACCGCGCTTTTAAGCTTTTCCTTTATTCCGGCAAGGGCACATCGCTATAAGCGCCGCCATGTCGTCCTTCCCCCTTCCCCTTCCCATGCGCCGAGCGCTCGACCTTGCCAAGGCGGCGGCGGCGGCGGGCGAGGTCCCCATTGGCGCCGTCGTAAGCCGGGACGGCGTGATCCTGGGCGAGGGAGAGAACCGCAACCGCCGGGACAATGATCCGACTGCCCATGCCGAAATCGTCGCCATCAGGCAAGCAGCGCGGGCATTAGGGGATTTCCGCCTGACCGGCTGCGATCTCTGGGTGACCCTTGAACCGTGCGCCATGTGCGCCGGCGCCGCCTCTCACGCCCGGATCGCCCGTCTCTATTATGGCGCCAGCGACCCAAAGGGCGGCGCGGTGGAACATGGCGGCCGCCTCTTCACTCAGCCCCAGTGCCTGCACCGGCCGGAAGTCTATGGCGGCATCGGAGAAAGCGAAGCGGGCGACATGCTCCGGCTTTTCTTCGCAGAGCGGCGGGATTGACGGCTGCGCGCTCCCTCGCTGCGATGTGGAATTTTCTTTATTCCGTCGTCCCCGCGCAGTCAGGACGACGGAACAGAGGGAAGGAACCACCTGCCTGAAGCACTTACCTCATCTGATCCGGTATAATTTATAGGGCAGCCCTTCCCCCAGATTTACCGGCTCAAGCCAGGCAGGCCCCTTCCCTTTCGCCATCTGCGCATAGAAGCCTTTGGGGCTCCGGGCCTGATAGACCGTGCCTTCAGGGAAATTGGGGCAGATGAGCAGGTAAGTGGCGCCATGCTTCCTTGCGATCGCACGAAAGCGGTCGGCGCTCCCGTCAAAGGCATGGTGAATGTCGAGAATGGCTTCGGCATTGCGATGATAGGGACCGGCAATCGCGCGATGATGCGTCGCCGCCAGCAGGCGCGGTCCCAAGTCCACCATCGTGAAGATTGTTGCTGCGGGCAGGCGGTTCAAAGGCGTGAGCGCCGGAAGCGTCCGGCATCTTGCGCTGGCACTGCGCACCGATTTGCGCTTCACCGCCGACTTCTGCGGCTTGGCAGGCTCCAGATAGGGGCTTAGCTCATAGGCTCCGAAAACCCCCACCAGCAGGAGGATACCGGCCAGCGCCGCCAGTCGCGCTATCATCTTCTTCGTGAAGAAGAGGGTTGTCAGCGCCAGATAGCCCAGCGCCGCTGCCCCTGGAATTGCCAGCAATTGCGCCGCGGGGCCGACCCGGATTTGCCAGAAGAGCAATGCAAGGGAAAGAGAAGAAAGCAGCGCCACTGCCAGCCAGGGCCAGAAGCGCCCCGGTTCCCTCCGGTAAATGAAGCAGGCGATGACCGAAACCAGCATCCCCGGCACGGGCAGCGCGAGCAGCGGCTTCACTACATCCGCCGATTGCCGGTAGATCGGTTTTGCCTCCCGGATATTGTCCAGCCACAGCCGGTTAAGCTCCGGCGAAATCTGATAAGCGCCAGTCAGGCATTGCGGCCATAGCAACCACGCCCCCGCCCCCAGGACCGCCGCAAGCGCAGCCCCGGCAGCAAGGCGGACAGGCCAACTCCGCAGCGGAAGCAGAGAGAGCAGGACCATGCCGGCGCCCGCCATGCCCAGGACCGAAAGCCAAACCGGCGAGAGCGCATCGCAAACCGGCGCGCGATTGTCATAGCTGGCAAAAAGCAGGAAGCCCATGGTGACGCCTCCGGCAAGCGCCACGGCATAGACCTGCATCCGCTTCACCTGCCCGCCATCCGCCACCCAGCGCAGTGCAATGACGAGGCCCGTCGCCACCAGATAGACGAACATCTCCATGCCGATCGCTATGGACACAGCGCTCGCAAGACCCGCCACAAGGCCGCCCCGGACCTGCCGGTGATCGGCCAAGCCCGCCAGCGCCACCAGTGTCATGGCGAGTTGCCAGCCATGATGGTCCACCCGCATCGGCATATACATGGACAGCGCCATCCCGGCAGACAGGGGCGCGAAGATGGCGATGATCCAGCTATTTCCGCCTATCAGACGCCGCATGATGAAGCCCAGCGCCAGCATGGTCAGCAGCAGCGGCAATATCGGCGCAAGCCCGGCCGCCAGCCGATCCGCTTGCCCATGGTCAATGAACATCCTGAAAAACAGCATGAGACCCGCAAGCGGCAGATCGACAATGCGCGACCAATGGATATTGGCGCCATGGGGTGGATCGAGACGGTGCTGGCGCAGGTCGTACCAGCCCTGTCCGGCCAGCCAGTCCTTCACCTGAAGGAAGCGGATATTGTCGTCGGTGTCGTTAAGGGCGAGCCAATATATGGCGTTCCAACGTTCAACGATGAACCAGCCGCAAAGGCAGACCCATGCAATGACGGTCAAAGCCTTCCAATGCACATGAGCCCAGGCGGCAAGCCGGTGGCCAAGCCAAACGGCGCCCACTCGCCCCCCATATCTGTTCCGCGCACCGCTTTCCAACATGCGAACCGGGCATTAAAGGCCCGGACAATAAGCGCAACGGGAAATATGATGAAGAAACTCAACCAGATTGCGGCGATGGAGCCGGAAATGCGGGCGCTGTTGGCGCAAATGGGGCGCTATGTCGCAACCGGACTGGCCGTCACTGCGCTCCAGGCGCTTGTCTATTGGCTGCTGGCGACGCCGGTGAGGCTTCATCCCCAGATCGCGAACGGCATTGCCTATCTCTTTGCGGTGGCACTTGGCTATGTCCTGCACAGCGCCTTTACCTTTCGCGGGCATGGCACGGGGGGCAAGAAGGCTGCACGCGGCGTCCGCTTTGTCCTGGTATCGCTGGTGAGCCTTGGCCTCAACGCGCTCTGGGTGCAGATTTTCGTCCTGTGGCTCAATCTGCCGACATGGGTGCCAGTGCCCTTCATGCTGTTCGTCACGCCCTTCGCCGTGTTTGCGCTCAACCGGCAATGGGTGTTTCGCTGAAATTCCAGAAAGCCAACTTAACAAAGTTGACACTGATGACCGTTGATTTTGACGGAAATTTCAGCCGCGAGATTCACGATGGAAAGAGCCGGAGCCAGCTTAGCCCGAGCGACCGGATGTAGGACAGCATTTTTTGTGCCGGCATTTCCAGTTTGTTTTTCCCTCTCCTCTGGAACGAGAGAGATCACCCAAACAAAAAGGCCCGGCGCCTTTCAGCGCCAGGCCCTGATGTTTGCTTCAAGTCAGCTTATTCGCGGTTGCCCATGAACTGCAGCAGGAAGGTGAACATGTTGATGAAGTCGAGATAGAGGTTCAGCGCCCCCATGATCACCGTCTTCCCCATCATGTCCGTGCCGGCAACATAGGCATAGAGGCTCTTGATCTTCTGCGTGTCATAGGCGGTGAGGCCCGCGAAGAGCAGCACACCGATCGCGCTGATCGCGAGTTGGAGTGCCGTCGACTGCACGAAGATGTTGATGATCATTGCCACGAGTAGGCCGACAACGCCCATGATCAGGAACGTGCCGAGACCCGACAGGTCCTTCTTGGTCGTATAGCCAAAAAGGCTGAGCCCCGCGAAGGCTGCAGCCGTCGCGAAGAAGGTCTGCGCAATCGAGGTTCCGGTATAGACCAGGAAGATCGTCGACAGGCTAAGACCCATCATCACAGCAAAGGCCCAGAAGATCGCCTGCGCAGCCGCGGTGGACAGCCGGTTGATACCAAAGCTGAGCACCATCACGAACGCCAGCGGCGAGAACATGATGACATATTTCAAAATTCCGGGCTGCATGAACACCTGCGCCGCCGGTGAATTGACGCCACCGCTGGAAAACAGCAGCGCGACAACGCCGGTGAGCAGCACACCGCTTGCCATGTAATTATAGACCGAAAGCATGTAGGACCGCAGCCCCGCATCGAATTCGGCGGCCCGGGTCGCGGCCGTTGCGCCGAAACCGGCTGCTGTCGTCCGGGGATCAGACCAATTAGCCATCGTAACTCATCTCCACAAAATATCCGGCCCTATCGCCGGCTTGGGCATAATATCGTTGGATTATCGGACGGTTTCAAGGAAAACCGGAATGTTGTTCGTCGATTTGTGACGTTAATTGGGTTAAATTTCCTTAATGCACCGTCTATTCGTTGCCATTCGGCCCCCGGCCCCGATCCGGGAGAAGCTGCTTTCCATCATGGGCGGGATCGAAGGCGCGCGATGGCAGAATGATGCGCAGATCCATCTGACATTGCGCTTCATCGGCGAAGTCGACCGCCACGGAGCGCAAGATATCGCAGCGGCCTTGGGAGGGATCGGCGGTACGCCATTTGCGATCTCGCTGAATTCAGTGGGCGTTTTCGACCGGCGGGGGCGCATCGATGCCTTATGGGCAGGCGTGTCGCCGCAGGACGAGCTAAAGGCGCTTCACAAAAAGGTCGACCGGGCCTGCCAGGCAGTCGGCGTGCCGCCTGACCAGCGAGCCTATCTGCCGCATATCACCCTGGCGCGGTTCAACCGTTCGACAGGGCCAGCGGACAATTTCCTTTCCCTTCATGCAGGACTTACCAGCGCGCCCTTCACGGTTGATCAGTTCGGCCTGTTTGAAAGCGAACTTGGCCGCGAAGGCGCTGTCTATCATCTGGTCGAGCGCTACGACCTGCGCTGAGCCTACAGCAACAGCTCTCCATTTCCCGGAAGAAAGGAATGGGATTCGACAAGCTCAGCCCGAACGGGGAGGAGCGATACCGATTTGGCGTACGGCGCGAGGGGCGTCAACTGGCCTGGAACACGCCGCATGCAATACGGCCCCCGCTGTTGCCGGAGGGATCCGTGACCATATCGTCAGGTCCCGCATGAATGACCATCGCGGACCCGTCAGCATCGAGCAGCGGATTGGATCCGCCGGTCAGGGTCGCGCCCGGCACTGTAATCTCAAGCGTTCCGCGGCCGTCGGTGCCGATCAGCAGATTGGGAAGGTCGCCCATATGCATCCCTTGCGGGTTGTTCTTGCCATGCTGACGCCCCGTCGGATTCCAGTGCCCACCAGCGCTGGCGAAGTCCGGGGCCACGCAGGCACCGGTCATATGAACATGCGCCCCATGTGAGCCGGGCGGCAAAGCTTCGCCCTCGATTGTCAGCCTGATGCCGTCGCCCGCAGCCACTGCGGTGGCTTGCCCGCGAGGGGAACCATCAGGAGCTAATAATACCGCCTTGGCACTTTGGACGGCGGGAGCCGCTGGTCCGGCCTCCTCGGAGGCGGTGGCACAGGCGGTCAGCAGAAAGGGGCTGACCAAAAGCGGCAATGAGCATCTGAGCATCTTTTGGCTCCATCCTGTTAGCGAAACGATCTCCGCCCAACGCTGATGGTGCAACAATGTTGCCCTGTCTACCTGAAGATAAAGAAAAAGAGAGCGCCGGAATGGGGCGCGCATGAGGCGCGCCCCATTCCATTGATCAGTAAACGCGCTTCTTGGGCTCGATATACTCGACCTGGTCGGTCAGGGTGTAGTCGTGCACCGGGCGATAATCGATCGCCACCGCGCCACTCTTGCCACCCCATCCCTCGAAGGTCGTGATGGTGTGCTTCATCCAGTTGGGATCGTCGCGGTCGGGGAAGTCCTCATGCATGTGCGCACCACGGCTTTCCTTGCGATTCTCGGCGCCCTTGATCGTCACCAGCGCCTGACCGATGAGATTGTCGAGCTCAAGCGTCTCGACCAGATCAGTGTTCCAGATGAGCGAACGGTCAGTGACGCCCACATCCTGAAAGCTCTTGTAGACCTCGGCCATCTTCTGGACGCCTTCGGTGAGAAGGGCGCTGTCGCGGAAGACGGCGCAGTGCCGTTGCATCGTCTTCTGCATGTCGGCGCGAATCCGCGCCGTCGGCGTACCGCCCTTCGCATTGCGGAAATGATCGAGGCGTGTGAGCGCCAGATCGGCCGCGTCCTTGGGCAGCGGATTGTGCGGGGTATTGGGCTTCAGCGTCTCCTTGAGGCGCAGGCCCGTGGCACGGCCGAACACGACAAGGTCGATAAGGCTGTTGGAACCGAGGCGGTTGGCGCCATGCACCGAAACGCACGCCGCTTCACCGACCGCGAACAGGCCGGGAACCACTGCATCCGGGTTGCCGTCCTTCAGATGAACCACTTCGCCATGATAATTGGTCGGAATACCGCCCATATTGTAATGGACGGTCGGCACCACCGGCAGCGGCTGGCGCGTCAGATCGACGCCCGCGAAAATCTTGCCCGTCTCCGTGATACCGGGCAGGCGCTCGGCGAGAATGGCAGGATCGATATGGTCGAGGTGCAGGAAGATATGGTCCTGCTCCTTGCCGACGCCGCGGCCTTCGCGGATTTCCATCGCCATCGAACGCGCAACCACGTCGCGGCTGGCGAGATCCTTGGCGGAGGGAGCATAGCGCTCCATGAACCGCTCGCCTTGCGAATTGGTCAGATATCCGCCCTCGCCGCGTGCGCCTTCGGTAATGAGCACGCCAGCGCCATAAATGCCGGTCGGGTGGAACTGAACGAACTCCATGTCCTGCAGCGGCAGGCCGGCGCGCAGCGCCATGCCATTGCCGTCGCCCGTGCAGGTATGTGCCGAGGTCGCCGACTGATACACACGCCCGCCGCCGCCGGTGGCCAGCACGACTGCATGGCTGCGGAAGCGGTGGATAGAGCCGTCTTCCATGCACAGCGCGATCACGCCGCGGCAGACCCCATTTTCCATGATGAGGTCGAGCGCGAAATATTCGATGTAGAAGTCAGCGTCATATTTCAGGCTCTGCTGATAGAGCGCGTGAAGCATGGCATGGCCGGTACGGTCGGCGGCCGCGCAAGTGCGCTGCACGGGCGGGCCCGCTCCCATATTCTGCATGTGGCCGCCAAAGGGACGCTGGTAGATCTTGCCTTCCTCGGTACGGCTGAAAGGCACGCCCGCATGTTCAAGCTCGATCACGGCAGCCGGAGCTTCGCGGACCATATATTCGATGGCATCCTGGTCGCCCAGCCAGTCCGACCCCTTCACGGTGTCGTACATGTGCCAGGTCCAGTGATCCGGGCCCATATTGCCAAGCGAAGCGGCAATGCCGCCCTGCGCTGCAACCGTATGGCTGCGGGTCGGGAACACCTTGGTGATGCAAGCGGTCTTGAGGCCGCTTTCGGCAATGCCCATGGTCGCGCGCAAGCCGGAGCCACCCGCGCCCACCACGACGGCATCATAGGTGTGGTCGATGATCTTATAGGCTTCCAACATCAGGCTGCGCCCCCGGAAAATGCAATTTTCGCAACGGCGAAGATGCCGAGCGCGGCGCCGCCGATGGCGTAGAAGTTAAGAAGAAGGATGGCGCCGAACTTCAGCGCGTCATCATGCACATAGTCCTCGATCATCACCTGCAGCCCCAGACGCAGATGATAGAAGATGCTGACCAGCATCAGAATCATCGGCACGGCGACCAGCGGCTGAGCCAGCCAGGCCGAAACCGTTTCATAGTCCAGCCCCGGCAGACGCAAGGCGCTGACGACCAGCCAGATGACCAGAATGAGGTTGCCGACAGCGGTGATCCGCTGATTGATCCAGTGATGCGAACCCGCACGCGCTGAACCGAGGCCGCGAACGCGGCCGAGCCTGGTGCCAGTGCCCATCAGATGCTCCCTGAGAAGATGTAAAGCCAGACCAGTGCCGTGGCGATCACCGCTGCAACGGGGATCGCAACAGCCCAGCTCTTGTTGGTCTTGAGTTCATATCCGGCTCCCGTGTCGAGAACGAAGTGGCGAAGGCCGGAAAGAAGATGCTGAAAAAAGGCCCAGGTAAGGCCAATCATCACGATATAGCCGGGGATGGAAGTCGCGCAGGTAACGAACTGGTCATAAGCTTCTTTCCCCGAAGCCGCGGCAATCAGCCACCAAACCAGCCCCAGGGCACCCACAATCGCCATGCCGTCGCCGGTAACCCGGTGAAGAATGGACACCAGCATGTGCGGTCCCCATTTCCAGATGCTCAAATGCGGCGAAAGCGGGCGGCTGTGCGGTCGCGCCATCATGTTACCCCTGTTTAATCTCGAATCCGCGCCCGTTTAGCGCAAAGTCGCAAACATGCAAATGGCTGCGTCAGCCCGACCTTCAGGAAGCCCGCTCCCCTGAAATTTACGCTGTTTCCCATTGAACAGCGGGAAGAAAATGGCTCGCCGGGAAAGGGTTAGTTAACCATCCAGGCCGTATAGCCGGAAAGAAAAGTTCGCGTTGGCGGACTAGCGGGCCAACATTTCAAAGGGCAGCCACACGATGACGACGAGGGTGAAATCCGACGTTTCAATGCAGGAACGTATGAAGGACTTCGATCCTGACGGCGGCCTTCGCCAGCAGGCGAACGAGATGTTCGCCCTGCTCGAGGAAAATGGAACACTTCGTTCCAACGGGACCTTTTGGCAGCATTTTCTGGAACGTTCGGGCCTCAAATATACTGCTGGCGCGAACGACATCGAAGCCGCGATCCAGCGGGGCAATGCCTATATCCGCAAAAAATATACCGACTTCGGAAGCGAGGGTTGGGCGGAAATGGCCAGGAGCTACGCCCGTGAGTCGCAAGCCCGCGGCATTTCGCTGCGCGTGGTACTCTCAAGCCTCTCTGTCGCGCATGAAGTCACCTTGACCCAGTTGCGCGACCATATCCCTGACGATGCCGCAAAACTATGCCGGCTAAGCGCCGCCCTGATGCGCATAGCCGTGGTCGAATCGGAAATCATGTGCTCGGCGCTGGCCGACGACCGGGCGGAGCAGGAACAGCAGGAACGGCAACATAACAGCGCCCTCTTCCAGCAAAAGATCATGGGCGAAATCGATGGCGCGTCCAGTCTGGGCGAAGGCCTTCGCGAGCAGGCCAAGGATGCCTCTGCCGCCACGCGGGGCATGCTGGGCAAGGCGTCGGAAGTAGCGGCCGCCGCCGAACAGTCGGCGCTTGCCATGCGGGAAGCGGCGCAGACTTCGGCGGGTCTTATTCGCGCCATCGAAGATGCCCGGACGGAAGTCGAAAGCGCGGCTGAAGTGGCCGCCCGCGCCTCCAGCCAGGCCGGCGAAGCCGTGGCCATGTCGGCTACCCTGTCGGAGCACGCCCAGTCGATCGAATCCATCCTTGGCCTTATCCGCGACATTGCGGGGCAGACCAATTTGCTGGCCCTCAACGCCACCATTGAAGCGGCACGGGCGGGTGATGCCGGCCGCGGCTTTGCGGTCGTTGCGCAGGAAGTGAAGAGCCTCGCCAACCAGACCGCCCGCGCGACCGACGACATAGCGGCCAAGATCAGCACGATCCAGTCTGCCACGGCGCTTTCCGTCGATACCAATGAGCGCATTCGCGAAACGGTCGACGAAGTGCAGACGTCGGCCAACAAGATCCGCAAGGCGATGGATGCTCAGGCGCAGACCGTGACCATGATCACCGCAGCCGTGGATGAAACGGCCCTCGCCGCGGACTCAATGTCCGCCACCATCTCGGCAATTCGCCAGGACACGGACGTCGTGGCATCCGAGATCGACGAGCTGGAACGTGGCTTCAAGAGCGTGGAAGGCAAGCTTGCAAGCCTGCGTGAGGCATCGGCCGAGTTCAGCAGGCGCGTTGCCTGATCGAATTTGACTTCGCGTGCCGCTCGGCTAATCGGGCGGCATGACGAATACGCCCGGTCCAAGGACAACCGAAAGCTGGAAGCTCACCCTCCCCTGCACGAGGGAAGAGGCCGAGGCGCTGACGCTCGACATGGAGCCGTTGATCCAGCTTGACCCTCCGCCCGTTCTGATGACCAGCGAGCCCGACGAAAGCCGACCCGCACAATGGCTTCTAGAGGCCTATTTTGAAGGCCGGCCCTCTAAAGAAGCCATTGAGGCGGTCGGCGCATTGGCCCCGAGCGCAGCCAATGCTCAGCCAACACTTGAGAAGCTGCCGGACGAGGATTGGGTGACGCTGAGCCAGCAGGGGCTGGAACCAGTGACCGCCGGCCGCTTCTTCGTCCACAACATGCCCGATGATCCGCTTCCTCCGGGCAAGAAGGCCTTTCTGATCCGGGCAGGCCAAGCCTTTGGCACTGGCCAGCATGAGACGACAGAGGGATGCCTGCTGATGCTCGACCGCCTGAAACGGCTGGGCGAGCGGCATGAGAATATTTGCGATATCGGCACCGGCACCGGCATTCTCGCCTTCGCTGCCATGCACCTCTGGCCGCGCGCCTATGCCACCGCTTCGGACATCGATCCTGTTGCCGTGGCCGTCACCGCTGAAAATGCGGCGGCCAATGCAGTCCTGCTGGGCCGGACTCCTGGAAGGCTTACGCTGGTAGCAGCGGCGGGAGCCGACCATCCCACCATTGATCGGCGGGCCCCCTATGATTTGGTCATCGCCAATATATTGGCGGGCCCACTCATAGAGCTTGCTCCCGCATTGTCCGCAATATTGGCGGAAGGCAGCACGCTGATCCTTGCCGGATTGCTCCAGTCGCAGGCCGAAGCGGTGTTGTCGGCCTACCGCAAACAGGGCGTGCGCCTGGCCGACCGCATCGACAATGGTCAATGGCCGACCTTGCGCCTCCGCAAGCGGCCGGTCATCGGTTGGAAACGGCCCCGGCGCCTGATCCAGGGCCAAAATGGCGAAGCGCCCGGCTTCGGGAGTTGGTGAACGCCCTCACCTTTAATTACCGCAATTCCAGAAGACTTCATCGAAGAAGAAGCTGTCACAAATTGACACAATGAGGCAGCCTGCGCTCAGCCGGCGATAAGGAGAGGCCGGCCGGGGTCGCCCACTTATCCGGAAAAAGCGTTAAAAATCATGATGAAAACCAATATTGTTGCCTACCCGAATTCACGTCCGGAAATCCGGCAACCGTCGTTTTTCAGGTGCTGTTTCTCCAGTGGAACGATTCTGCCGCAACTTCGTTCGGTCATCTGCGAAGCATGGGCTGCCGGAGCCCAGCCGCAATCTCCAGGAGAGAGATATGAAATACAAGCATCTGGCGATTTTGATGGCAGGCACGCTGACCCTGGGCGCCTGCGCAACCAATCAGGAAGAAGAAGTCGTTCCTGCCCCGCCAGTCGGTCCGGGCGCCATCGCAGGTTCGGTAGCTGCCGACCGGGATGGCGACGGCATTGCCGACGGCTATTACTCATCGGATGGCATGTATC
>NZ_DATEMB010000058.1:0-20828 GCF_035276005.1 Rhizorhapis sp. | reverse complement strand
CGCCGCGCGCTTCAACCCCGATCTCAAGGCCAAATACCAACAGCTCATCGCCATCGGAAAGCCCGCCAAGGTCGCCCTCACCGCCGTCATGCGAAAACTCATCGTCACCGCAAACGCACTGCTCAGGGCAGATCGTCTCTGAAAGCTCAATCGCCCTTGACCATCACGGATACTCTAAAAATCCGCCGCGCCCTTGCGAAAGAGCAGCGATATATTGTTGGCTGGCATCTCTATCAGCCTTTCAAAGATCAGCCCGTTCTCCAGCGCCAGATGCTTGACGTCCTCGACTTGTCGCAGTCCCCATCGCGGATCGCGGCCCCTGAGCGCCTCATCGAAGGCAAGGTTGCTTGGCGCGGTCTCCACGTCAGGCCGGAAATAGGGGCCGTAAAGATAAAGCAGCCCGCCATCCGGAAGGAGGCGTCCGGCACCGCGCATAAGCCCCTCTGTTGCCTGCCAGGGACTGATATGCACCATGTTGATACACATGATCGCATCCGCATGCTCCAGCCCCCAGTCGGGTGAGCAGACGTCGATCGCCAGTGGTGGGCGCATATTGGCACGCCCGGCCTCGCCGGCCCAGGCGGCTATGGAACGCAGCGCATCGGGATCAGCATCGCTCGGCTGCCAGTCGAGCCCAGGAAAGAGCCGCGCAAAGTGGACGGCATGCTCGCCGCTCCCGCTAGCGATTTCCAGAACCAGCCCCTTGTCGGGTAGCGCCTCCTGCAAGACGGCCGCGATATAGTCGCGGTTGCGTTCAGTGGCGGGTGCATGCCGCTTGATGAGCCGCAGCCCTTCGCCTGGAAGCCAAGGCTGCGACTCGCCGGTCACTCGGCCGCCTCCTGAAGATGCGGCTTTTCCCACACCAGCACGGGCTTTCTGGCGGCCTGGGTCTCGTCCAGGCGCCGGCGCGGCGCATGAAGCGGGGCGTTGCGAAGCGATAAATCGCCTTCCCGCGCCCGTTCCGCAAGACTGCGCAGCGCGGTGATGAACTGGTCGAGCGCCGCCTTGCTCTCCGTCTCGGTCGGCTCCACCAGCATCGCCCCATGGACCACCAGGGGAAAGTACATGGTCATCGGGTGGAATCCCTCATCGATGAGCCCCTTGGCGACATCCAGCGTCGTCAATCCTTCGGCAAAGCCCCTGTCACTGAACAATGCCTCATGCATGCAGGGGCCCGTGCTGCCGAAGGGCGCATCCAACACATCCTCCAGACTGCGGAGGATATAATTGGCGTTCAGAACGGCATCGCCGCTCACTTGACGGAGACCATCCGCGCCATGGCTCAATATGTAGCTCAGCGCCCTGGTGAACATGCCCATCTGGCCGTGGAAGGCCACCATGCGGCCGAAACTGGCGGCATGATGCTCCTCCGCAGTCTCTTCCTCGACCAGATGATAGCCATCAGCCATGCGCTCCACGAAAGGCAGCGGGGCAAAGGGCGCGAGCGCCTCGCTGAAGACCACAGGGCCGCTGCCGGGACCGCCCCCGCCATGGGGCGTGGAAAAGGTCTTGTGAAGGTTGATGTGCATTGCATCGATACCAAGGTCGCCGGGACGGACCCGCCCCACAATGGCGTTGAAATTGGCGCCGTCGCAATAGACGTAAGCGCCAGCTTCATGCACCGCGTCGGCGATCTTCTTCATGTCGCGCTCGAACAGGCCGCAGGTATTTGGGTTGGTGATCATGACCGCCGCCACATCCGGTCCAAGCCGGGCCTTCAATGCGGCAAGGTGCACCCGCCCGTCCGCATTGGCCGGAATATCTTCGACCTTATAGCCGCAAAAGGCAGCAGTGGCTGGATTGGTGCCATGAGCGCTTTCCGGGACCAGCACGACCTGCCGCGGATCATTCCTTGCTTCCAGCGCGGAACGGATCGCCAGCAGACCGCATAGCTCGCCATGCGCTCCCGCTTTGGGGCTCATCGCCACGGCCGCCATTCCGGTCAGGGTCTTCAGCCAGTGCGCCAACTCGTCGATCACCGCAAGCGCGCCCTGAACGGTGGAGACGGGCTGCAGCGGATGGATGTCGGCAAAGCCCGGCAGGCGCGCGACCTTTTCATTGAGGCGCGGATTGTGCTTCATCGTACATGACCCAAGCGGGAAAAGGCCAAGGTCGATGGCGTAATTCTGGCGGCTGAGGCGGGTATAATGGCGAACCGTCTCCTGCTCCGACAGGCCCGGAAGTCCGATACTGCCTTTGCGTTCCAAGCCGCCGAGGCGCGATTCTACCGGGGGGACGGGATCGAAATCCACGCCGCTCGTGCTGGCGCCTCCGATCTCGAAAATGAGCGGCTCTTCCAGCATCAATGCGCGGTTGCCGGTCGTCGTCGCTGGCGCCTCGATCTCAGCATGTTCGGGCCGGGTCGGGCGGCCTTCATTGAGCATAGTCATGCCAGCACCTCCTCCAGAGCAGCGGCCAAGGCTTCCACATCCTCTCGCGTCGTTGTTTCGGTGACAGCGACGACAACGCCGTTGCCGATATCCGGCGCATCCGGGAAAAGGCGGCCAAGTGAAACGCCTCCCAATATTCCCTTCTCTGCCAGTTGGCGGATAGCCGCGCGCGCGTCCTGTTCCAGCACCAGCGTAAACTCGTTAAAGAAGCTCTCGTTGAGAAGGCGCACACCTGGTACGGCCGCCAGCCGTTCGGCTGCCTCAACGGCGCGGCAATGGTTCAATGCCGCGAGTTCCCTCAGTCCCTTTTCACCAAGCAGCGTCATGTGAATTGAAAAGGCGAGCGCACAGAGGCCGCTATTGGTGCAGATATTGGACGTCGCCTTTTCCCGGCGGATATGCTGTTCCCGCGTGGACAGCGTCAGCACGAAGCCCCTCTTGCCTGCCGCGTCCACGGTCTCTCCGCATAAGCGGCCCGGCATTTGCCGCACATATTTCTGCTTGCAGGCGAAAAGGCCAAGATAAGGCCCTCCGAATTGCAGACCGACGCCGATCGACTGCCCTTCGCCCACCACGATGTCGGCACCCATTTCGCCGGGCGGGATCAGCGCCCCGAGCGCCACTGGCTCTGTGACGGCAGCTATAAGAAGAGCGCCCACCTCATGCGCCTTGGCAGCAATGCTGGTGAGGTCATCTATCCGGCCAAGGATGTCAGGATATTGCACGACGACACAGCTCGTATCCTTGTCGATGGCAGAAATGAGTTCGGCGAAATCCGTTTGAGGCTCCAGCCGAGGCGCGGAATGGATCAACTCGTCGCCGGTAAAGCGCGCCATCGTCCGCGCGACTGAGACATAATGCGGATGGAGTCCCGAGGAGAGCAGCGCCTTTGTTCGCTTGGTAATGCGCCGCGCCATGACGATCGCCTCCCAACAAGCGGTGGAGCCGTCATACATGCTGGCATTGGCCACATCGCAGCCAAAGAGGCGCGCGACTTGCGTCTGGAATTCAAAGAGAACCTGCAGCGTCCCTTGCGCGATTTCAGGCTGATAGGGCGTATAAGCCGTCAGGAATTCCCCGCGCTGGATCAGATGGTCGACACTGGCGGGAACATGATGCCGATAGGCTCCCGCTCCAAGGAAGAAGGGCGCATCGGCCGCCGCAAGGTTGCGCCTGGCAAGGGCTGAAAGATGCCGCTCCACCGCCAACTCGCTGGCATGGTCGGGCAGTCCCTCGATCTTTTCGGCAAGACGCGCCTCTGCCGGAACGTCGGCGAAAAGGGAAACAACGGACGGCGCACCGATGCGTTGGAGCATCTGAGCCCGATCAGCGTCTGTAAGTGGCAGGTAACGCATGACTAATCCAATTCGTCAAAGGCCCTTGAGAAACTTGTTGTAGGCGGCATCATCCATCAATCCTTCGAGTTCTGAAGGATCGCTCAGCCGCATGCGAAAGAACCAGCCTTCTTCCTCCGCGTCGCTGTTGACCAGGGCAGGTTCCTCTTCGAGCGCGCCGTTCACTTCGACCACCTCGCCGGAGACAGGCGCATAGACATCCGAAGCCGCCTTTACGGATTCGACCACGGCCGCGTCGTCGCCCTTCTGAAACTTCGCGCCTTCGGCAGGCAGCTCGACGAAGACGATATCGCCGAGCTGGCCCTGCGCATAATCGGTGATGCCGACCGTGGCGATCTCCCCCTCCACTTCGATCCATTCATGTTCGTCGGTGAAATAGCGGCTCATTTTTAAGCTCCTTGACGATGATAATGATGCGGTACGAACGGCATCGGCACGACAGTCGCCGAAAGCCGCTTGCCTCTTACTTCCAGTTCCACCTTGCTTCCGCTGGCGGCGTGCTGAGCGGTGACGTAAGCCATGGCTATGGGCGCACCGAGGCTCGGCGCGAAGCCGCCCGACGTGACGCTGCCAATCTCCTCGTCCCCTACGAAAACCTTTGCTCCTTCCCGCGCGGGCAGGCGGCCATCGAGCGTCAGCCCCACCCGCCGCGTCGCCGGTCCCTCGGCAGCAAGGCGCAGTATGTGGTCGGCACCGGGAAAGCCGCCTTCACTGCGGCGGCGTTTTGAAATGGCAAAGCCCAGATCGGCGGAAACAGGGTCGATATTCTCATCGAGGTCATGACCATAAAGCGGCAATCCCGCTTCCAGCCTCAAACTATCGCGAGCACCAAGACCAATGGGCTTGACCTCGGGCAAGGCGCAAAGTTCGTCAGCGAACGCCGCAGCAGCTTCAGCGGGCAAGCTGATCTCAAACCCATCCTCGCCGGTATATCCCGAGCGGCTGATCCACAGATCTGAGGTCCGCCAGCGAAAGGGCCCCGCCTGCATGAAGAACAGCGCCTCGACACCAGCCACAAGGCTGGAGAGGGCTTTAACGGCCTCAGGCCCCTGCAATGCCAGCAGCGCCTGCTCATCAAGATGATTGATAGTGATTTCGTCGGGAAGATGCTCGCGGAGATGGGCAATGTCGTCCCATTTGGTGGCTCCGTTCACGACCATATACAGCCCGTCCGGCCGGCGGGTCACCATCAGGTCGTCCAATATGCCGCCCTCGCCGTTCAGGAGCAGCGAATAACGCATACGCCCCTGCTTCAGGCCGGCAATGTCGCCTGGCAGCAGCGTTTCAAGAGCGCCATCCACGCCTTCGCCCGAAAAGACGAGCTGGCCCATATGGCTGACGTCGAACAGGCCGGCATGCTCGCGGGTCCAAAGATGCTCAGCCATGATGCCTTCATACTGGATGGGCATGGCGTAACCGGCGAAGCTGACCATCCGCCCACCGCTCGCACGATGCCACGCATCCAGCGGCAGCAGCGCATCGGCCGCATCGATGTCGGTATTTTCCAGGTCGGTTGCACTCATATCAGCCTCGTTTCATTGCAGGGGATAGGGATAAGCGCCAATTCGGGCGTCCATCTCCATCACCCCCTCTGTCACGAAACCTGAGAGCTTGACCGGCGGGATTGGACTCCGCGCGGCTTACACCTTCGGTGGGACGGCTTGGCCGTCCGCTTTCCAGAGTGCCTCCTTGACGATGCGGTCCTTTGACCTGAGAGTTTCCGGGGCGGTTGCTCCTTCGGCGTCCCCTCCTCCGTTGCTGGCGGAGCGGATCTCTCCCGCATCATCATCCGCCCGAATCCGGGCAGCGACAGGGGACTTGTTGCCCAGGTGATCCCTAGTGTCAATCGCGAGCGGCCAATTGTCCTTCCCGCCCCGCCTCGGGCGGAAGGGGAAACGCTTACAGGATGAAGCCTTCGGGCAGGCCCGAGGTCCCATAGATTTCCCGATGCCGCGACACGGCATAGCGGTCTGTCATTCCAGCGATGAAATCGGCAATATGGCGGCTCTTCTGCGGCTCCTCATCGCCGCAGCGGCGGGTCCAGCCGTCCGCCATCAGCGAAGGATCGGCATGATAGGCAGCGAACAGATCATTGACGATCTTCTGCGCCGCTTCGGAGGCCGCAAGCTGCCGGGGATGATGGTAGAGCGTTGCATACATGAACCGCTTCCACTGCCGTTCCGCCTCGACCAGCGCGGGGGAAAAACCGCTCAACATATGCCCTGCCGAGCGGACATCTTCTACTGTCCCGATCCCTGCTTCCCGGACGTTCGTCCGCGTATTTTCAATGACATCATTCACCATGAGACCGATCTGATCGCGGATAAGCTCGGGAACCAGCCGCTCATGCGGAAGATCGGGAAAGCGCGCTTCGACCCGCTTCCAGCTCGCGCGAACGAACGGCACCTCCAGAAGCTGCTCGAGGGTGAGCAGCCCCGCGCGGATGCCGTCATCAATATCGTGATTGTCATAGGCAATATCATCGGCGATCGCGGCGACCTGCGCCTCCAGCGAGGACCAGCCTCCAAGATCCAGCGGGAAAAGCGCATCGACCTCGCGCATGGCCCAGCCCGGATGTTCGACCGGACCATTATGTTTTGCCAGGCCCTCCAGCATTTCCCAGCTAAGATTGAGGCCGTCCCAGCGTGGATAGGGAGATTCCAGCAGCATCAGCGTGCGCAGCGTCTGTGCATTATGATCAAAGCCGCCATGGTCGCGCAGGGCGGTCTCCAGCCCCTCCTCGCCCGCATGGCCGAAGGGCGGGTGACCGATGTCATGGGCCAGGCAAAGCGCCTCTGTAAGATCCTCATTCAGCCCCAATGCGCGGGCGATCGTCCGTCCGATCTGCGCCACCTCAAGGCTGTGGGTCAGCCTCACCCGGTAGTGATCGCCATCGGGGGCGATGAACACCTGAGTCTTATGGCGCAATCGCCGGAAACTGATCGAATGGATGATCCGGTCCCGGTCGCGCTGGAAAGCGTCGCGGGGGCCCCGCGTTTCTCCGCCCGGTTCATTGTGCTGCCGTCCCCGGCTTTGTTCAGGGCGGCTGGCATAGGAGGCATGGGAGCAGGTCATGTTGGCGCCCTTATGCCGATCGTCATTTTTCGTCGAGCATTACAACCTCAAGGCCTTCGATGCTTTGCCATATATAGCCGTCTCCACCCGCCTTCATCCAGTCCGAGTAGAAGCTCTTTGCGGCCGCAGTCGTGGCGAAGGGACCAACAACCATCCGCCGGGTTGCGCCCCATTGCGATGTCCAGGCGTCCCTGCCCTTCAACAGCTCAGGATGTTTTTTCCGCAGCTTTCCCATGTCGAAGGCCAGGGCCTTGATATTCTGGCCCGTGGCGATTTGAACCCAGATCCGGGCGGGATTTCTGGCCTTAGCGTCGGCTTCTGCTTTTGCCTTGGCTTTCGCTTCCGCTTCCGCTTTGGCTTTTACCTTGATTTCGGCGTCGGCCTTCGCCTTGGCCGCAGCTAGTTGCTGGGCTTTGCGTTTTTCAGCCTGAAGGCGGGCTATTTCGGAAAAATCGACCGGTGCCACGCTTTGGGCCCGCTCAGACTCGGGCACCGCAACCGAACTCATGATCTGGGCCAGGTTGCGCCGCTGCTGTTCCACTGGCGGCACAGCGGGCACGGGATCGGGCACAGGCTCCTGAGCGGGCGGCCCCACACGCTCGGGTTGCTGAACGGGCGGCCGGCTGGTCAGGGGACGCGGCTCCGGCGGAGACAGTGGCCCCGCCGCCATGGCCCTTGCCGGGGGAATAGCCGTGGGCCGGGCAGCAGGCGAAGCGGGCGCGCCCCGCTGCACGGGGGCAGGCTGGGCCGTGGCCTCTCGTGCCGGTTCAGCGCGTGACCGGCGGTCACGGTTGGCGTTCATGGCCGGTGTTTGGGGCTTCGCTACAGCCACTGGCGGAGATTGGGGTTTTGGCCCCGCAGGAATGCCTGCACCCGCTGTTCGAACGGTGCCTGCCGGAAAATTCCCGAAATGCACGGCCGCCGCGCGCTGCGCCGGGCTTAGCGAAGGCATACGGTCCATGAAGGGCTGAATCGCCTCGGCCATGTTCCTTGGCATCATCACGGAAGTGATGTCCCGCGCCTGTTTTGCCTGTCCATTCATGGCGAGAATGAAGGCCCGGTCCCGCCAGGCCCCCTTGTCACTCTTGCGCAGGAGGGGATCAAGCATCCGGTCTGCCTCCTGCCATTTGCCTGAAATCCCCAGGGAAACCGCATAACGGCGAACAAGGACCGGATCGCGGCCATTCTTTTCAAGCGCCAGCTTGTAATCCTGCTGCGCCCGCACCTGGTCCCCGGTCAGGTCAAACGCCAGGCCACGATCAACCGCAATGTCTGCATCCCGCGCACCGAACCGTACCGCTTCGCCGAACAGTCGAAGCGTTTCGACCGGATTTTCCATACCCAGCATCGCTCGGCCAAGGCCGGTCTTGACGCGATAGTTGCTCGGCGAAACCTCCTGAGCGCGTGCAAAAAAGCCAGCCGCGGCCCGCGAATCATTGAGCTTCAGCGCCGCCTCCCCGGCCCCGATCAGCGCATCCAGATCGCGTGGATTGGAGGCGAGGCGCGAGAGATAGCGCCCCAATTCCTCCGCGCCTTCGGGCTGCCTGATCTCAAGCGATGTCGTCCCTTGGGCGGACTGCGCCTGGGCAAGATTCGAATATGCGATGAACGCGCCCGGCAGCGCCGCCAAAGCGAGCAATTTGACTGAAAACGAGGTCACAGGCCGATCAATAGCAAGGCAGAGGATGAATGGAAAATTTATCCGCCAGGGCAGCACGGCAAACAGTAGCGGGCGTGAGATGAATGCCCCCTGAGCTGGGCGGCATCATGCCGAGCCTTTCCCATAGCGGGCGCGGAAGTCCCTGGCGAAATCAGCAAAGCGGCCCTCGGCAATGCTTTCCCGGATGGCAGCCATCAGCGCCTGATAGAAGCTGATATTGTGCTGCGTCATCAGCATTGCTCCCAATATTTCACCCGCCTTTACCAGATGATGGAGATAGGCCCTGCTCCATGTGGCGCAGACCGGGCAAGTGCAGCCGGCATCCAATGGCTCCTGGTCCTCGGCAAACCGGGCGTTGCGGATGTTGAGGGGGCCGTTCCAGGTAAAAGCCTGGCCGTTCCGGCCACTGCGCGTGGGGAGCACGCAATCGAACATGTCGATCCCGCGTTCGACCGCGCCAACGATGTCATCTGGCTTGCCGACGCCCATCAGGTAACGTGGCCGGTCCGCAGGCAGCATGCCGGGTGCGAAATCAAGCGTGGCGAACATCGCCTCCTGCCCCTCGCCCACGGCAAGGCCGCCCACGGCATAGGCGTCAAAGCCGATCTCGATCAGCTTCTGTGCTGAAATGCGGCGAAGCTCCTCATCGAGAGCCCCTTGCTGGATGCCGAACAGCGCGGCCCCCGCTGCATGTTCGGCTCCATCGTCGAAGCCCTGGCGCGACCGGGCCGCCCAGCGCATCGAACGCTCCATCGAGACCGCGGCTTCATCCCGTGTGGCACCGTTCTTCGTGCATTCGTCAAAGGCCATGACGATATCGGAACCCAAAAGCCGCTGGATCTCCATCGACCTTTCCGGTGTCAGCAGATGGCGCGAACCATCAATATGGCTGGAAAAGGCAACGCCTTCTTCGCTCATCTTTGTGAGCGCCGAGAGGCTCATCACCTGATAGCCGCCGCTATCGGTCAGGATCGGGCGCTCCCATCCCATAAAGTCATGCAAGCCACCCAGCCGGGCAATCCGCTCGGCACCCGGTCGAAGCATCAGATGATAGGTGTTGCCGAGAATGATATCCGCGCCCGTCGCGCGGACCTCCGCCGGCCGCATCGCCTTTACCGTGGCCGCCGTGCCGACCGGCATGAATGCGGGCGTATGGATGTCGCCACGCTGCATTTCGATGACGCCAGTGCGCGCCTTGCCGTCGGTGGCTGAGATTGAAAAGGAGAATCTGGGTCGGGGCATAGAGGCCCCTCTAATAGTTGGCGGGCTCAGCAGGTCAAATGGCTTCCCCGTAAAAGCACGTATTCACGCACACTGCCTCTCGCAATATATCAATAGTTAACGCGCTTTTCACTATTTTGGGACTATGTTACAAGCGGTTGTCTGATGCAGCGGGGGGGCTACCGCTTGTCTCGACATAAGAAAAACGGATCAATCCGCTTCCGCGGGCGAACTCTTCAATCCGGCGATAACGGCCGATGAAGGTTTCGATGCCGGCTGTCATGGTCAATTCCCATGGACGGCCGTCGGGCGTGCGCAGCATCAACGCCACACGCCCCTGATTTTTCGAAAAGTCCGCCATAGGGACGGATATAGGGGGCAAAGGTAAAAAAAGGATTTTTGCAGATCCGGTATGGAGGGGCGCGACGGATTTCCGGCCAGAGAAGTCCAGAACTGAGTCTTCGGTGCAACAATCTGAGTCTTATGGGCCACAGATTTGGTAAAAAGTGAGTTAACAAATGTCCCGATATGGAAACGCTGTTGCGTTGCAACAGGGAAATATGCACTCCTATGACGTAACGAAGTTCCGGGGGGAACCTAAGATGATTGAATCCGGCCATTTTAACGGGCTCGCGCGCTCAGTTGAGACGGCCCGCGGCGTAGCGGACAACGACCTTGGCGTAGATGTTCGCCGCTCCCCGTCGCCGCTTTTCGATCTCGGCCAGATGGAGGTCAATTGGGAAGCAGACATCGGCACACTCTGGGCGTTTATTACTCCCCGCGACCGTCCGAATTACAATCTCGGCCTGCTGCGCGACACGATGACTTGGCAGAATGAAGCCAAGCGTCTGTTCGGCGAGGCGCGTTCGCCCTTGAAATACATGGTTCTGGGCTCCCGCTTTCCGGGGGTTTTCAATCTTGGCGGTGATCTCGACATGTTCGCCGACTGCATTGAGAGGCAAGACCGGGCGACCTTGCTGCAATACAGCCATCTCTGCGTCGAGATCGTGGACAAGGTCTGGAACTGCAACGACATGAACGTCGTCAATATCGGCCTTGCCCAGGGCGACGCTCTTGGCGGCGGGTTCGAGGCGCTGATGACCTTTGACGTCATCGTGGCTGAACGCCAGGCGCGCTTCGGTCTTCCCGAAATCCTGTTCGGCCTGTTCCCGGGAATGGGTGCATATTCCATCCTCGCCCGGCGGCTCGGCCATGCCCAGGCTGAACGGCTTATTCTGGAAGGAAAAGTCTACAGCGCCGAAGAAATGTACGAGATGGGATTAGTCCATGTCGTAGCGGAAACCGGCCAGGGCGAACAGGCGGTGCGCGACTATATCAAGACCAACAGCCAGCGTCATAGCGGCCATGTCGGCGTTTACCGCGCCGGCCGCCGCGTCAATCCGCTGCTTCTGGACGAACTCAAGGAAATTGTCGAAAACTGGGTGGATACCGCGCTCAAGCTCACTGACAAGGACCTGAAGCTTATGAGGCGTCTCGCCTCAGCGCAAACGCGTCTTCATATGCGTTGATGCTGACGCTCGGCTGCATGTCGAGCAATGGCATTTCCTCCTGTTCGTTACGTTCCCTGAGAAGCGCCGACACTTCGGCGTCGCCCAGGGGACGGCAGAGCAGATAGCCCTGGACGTCGGTAAATCCAGCTTCGCTCGCATAGCGAAGCTGGTCCGCCGTTTCGATCCCCTCAGCAACGGTATCCATCTGCAGCGCCGCCGCCAGATGCGCGACCGACTGGATGATAGCGCGATCCTCATAGCTTTTGTGAATGCCGGCCATGAACGACTGATCAACCTTGATCGTGTCGAACTTGTATGAGCGCAGATAGCTGAGCGAACTGTACCCCGTCCCGAAATCGTCAAGCGCCAGCCTGAGCCCAATGCGCTGCAGTTCGCGCAGAATCTGGCTGGTCTGAAGATTGTCCTCCAGGAAAACCGATTCGGTTACCTCCAGTTCCAGGCGCCGAGCCTTCAGACCCGACGAATAAAGACAGGCGATGACTGTGCGCGGCAAATCGCCTGAACGCAGCAGGGCGGGCGATATATTGACGGCGACCCTGATATCCTCCGGCCATTGCGCAGCGGTCGCGCAAGCCTGCCCCAGCACCCATTCGCTGATCGGCCCGATCATCGAGATGCTTTCGGCGATCGGAATGAACTCGCCTGGCGAGACATCGCCAAGCACTGGATGGTGCCAGCGGATCAATGCCTCGCAACAGGCAACGCGTCCGGTCTTGATGTCGAATATCGGCTGGTAACGAATGCTGAACTCGCCGCGTTCAATGGCCTTCCGAAGGCCCGCCTCAATTTCCCTGACCCGGTGCAGCCGCTCCTTCATCGACCATTCGAACAGGCTGAAACGGTTACGCCCGCCATTTTTCGCATGGTAAAGCGCAACATCGGCGTGCTGCAGGATTTCCTCCCGATCGGCGCCATCCTGCGGCGCGACAGCGATGCCGATCGAGGCTGTGACCGAAAGATTGTGGCCGCTCATTTCGAAGGGATCGCGGAAATAATCGAGAATATCCTCGGCGATCTCCGCCGCCTGCTGCCTTCCGGTATGGCGGCACAGGATGATGAATTCGTCGCCGCCGAAGCGCGCCACCGTGCCCCGGCCCGCGAGCGCAGCCCCAATCTTTTCAGCCACCAGTACCAGCAGTTGGTCCCCCACCATGTGCCCTAGCGAATCGTTGATCTCCTTGAAGCGGTCGAGATCCATCCACAGGACCGCAATCTGGTCAGCGTCGCCGGTGCTTTCCTCGAACATGTCGCGGATGCGCATCTGCATCGCCATCCGATTTTCCACGCCGGTCAGGCTGTCATAGCGGGCCAGCTTTTCAAATTTTGCGGCAAGCAAGGTTTTCTGCTGCTTGCCCGTAAGCGCCTGAAGGACGATGCGATGCGTCGTGCTGGAGATTTCCGCCATGCCGGGGATCATCAGCACAAGAACGATCGACAATATGCGATAGCCAATGTCCTCAACCAGCCAGAGCCCCAACGCCGTGGGCGCAAGGGCGAGAAAGACCTGGCCTATCGCTATGTGCACCCGCCCGGCATTCCGGCCCGAAATGCCGCCCGCATAGCCAGTCGCCAGCGATACCGAAAGCATGTGCACGATTGCATTATCATTGCGGATCAGGACGGCGCATGCGAGCAGTCCCAGTAGAGACGCATAGAGCCACGCGCCCAATTCATAGGCCAATTCCCATCCACGCGATCCCTTCACCGCCCCCTTGGTCATGTTGCGGTGGAAATAGGTGGCGGAAACGACGCGAGAGGCCGCAACCAGGCAAATCAGGATCGCCAGGCAATTGGCGACAGCGTCATCCGCCGCGCGAGCCACGGCAATGCTGACCGCGCTGCCCGCAATGGCCCCGATCGTCAGTGAAGCTGGCGACGCATAAAGTGATTCGACGAGCGCCCGTTGGACATCAGCATTCTGCTGCGCGTCAATTGCCGCCTTGGCGCGCCATCTGGACAGCAAATTTTTCAGGCGCGAGCTCAGCATCATCCACCTCTTAATGGACGAGCAACCTTGTTTTTTCGTTAATTTCTGGAAAGAAATCTATGCTGTTATAAAGAAAATCGAAGCTATTTCAAACAGTTATTAAATGACCATGCTGGCGCGCAACTTTTTCGCTTTTTTCCTTCCCATTGAGCGGCGCCGTCTAATCAGGCAGCAACAGACTGGCATCGCCATAGCTGTAAAACCGGTACTCAGCGTCGATGGCATGACGGTAGGCGGTCAGCATTTTTTCCCTGCCCATCAGGGCGCTTACCAGCATGAAGAGGGTGGAACGCGGCAAATGAAAGTTGGTCATCAACCCGTCGGTGGCGCGAAAACGATAGCCCGGTGTGATAAAAATGCGCGTGTCGCCTTCGAACGAACCTATGATCCCATTTTCGTCCGTTGCACTTTCCAGCAGGCGCAGACTGGTGGTGCCGACCGGAATGATGCGCCCTCCCCTCGACCGCACGCCGTTCAATCTCTCGGCCGCAGCATGGTCAATCCGCCCCCATTCCGCATGCATCAAATGATCGGCTGTATCGTCGGCCTTTACCGGCAGGAACGTTCCAGCACCCACGTGGAGCGTCAGCGTTTCGCTCAAAATGCCCCGTGCGGCGAGCCGCTCAACCAGTTGAGGGGTGAAATGCAATGCGGCTGTAGGAGCAGCGACAGCGCCTTTTTCCCGGGCGAACATCGTCTGGTAATCGTCGCGATCACGCCTGTCGGCGGGCCGTTTGCTTGCGATATAGGGAGGCAATGGCATCCTTCCTGCCCGTTCGAGCAGCACCTCCACAGGTTCATTGCCCTCAAACTCCAGCGTGACCGTGCCATCGTCCGTCCGCGCGCCCGCAATGGCGGTGACTCCTTCGCCAAAGTCGATCCGGTCGCCCTCACGCACGCGCCTCGCATTGCGGATGAAGGCCTGCCATTGCCTGAGGCCCGTCCGCTTGTGCAACGTAGCGCCGATCCGGGCATCACCTCGCTGTCCCTCAAGCTGCGCCGGTATCACCCTCGTGTCGTTGAAAACCAGGCAGTCGCCTGGCCTCAACAGGTCCGGAAGGTCCGAAACGTGCCGATCCTGCAGCCCAATGGGGTCCACCACCAGCATGCGCGCGCTGTCGCGCGGACTAGCGGGGCGCAGGGCAATCCGCTCGCTGGGAAGATCGAAATCAAAAAGATCGACGCGCACGCACTCGGCCTAAACTCATTTATTGCTTGATCGGCGCGTTCAGATCGTCAGCCGTTATCTTCGCCGCCGGTTGCCCGGTTTCGGCAGGGGGCAAGGCCGCAGGCGGCGTCTTACCGTCAGCTTCGATCGAGGCTTGAAGGATTTTCGCAGGGTTGGCTGGCGGCTCGCCCTTCGCAATGGCGTCCACATATTCCATCCCACCGATCACCCGTCCGAAGGCGGTATATTTCCGGTCCAGTGAAAATCGGGGCAGCAGCATGATGAAAAACTGGCTGTTGGCGCTGTCCGGTGAGGACGCCCTTGCCATCGATACCGTCCCCCGCAGATGCGGATAGGCGTTGAATTCCGCCTTCAGGTCGGGAAGCTGCGACCCGCCTTGTCCCGTGCCGGTCGGATCGCCCGTCTGGGCCATGAAGCCATCAATCACCCGATGGAAAATGATACCGTTGTAAAAGCCCTGCCGTGCCAGCGCCTTGACGCGCTCAACATGGGTGGGCGCAAGGTCGGGCCGCAACTGGATACGCACCCGGCCACCGGTCGAAAGGTCGAGATCGAGCACATTTTCGGGATCGATGGGCACGCTTGCCGGCGGACTTTGAACCGGCGCAGGCTTCACCTCCGGCTCCTGTGCCACTGCTACGGAGGCGGCAAACAGAACCGGCAAGCAGACAAACAGGGCTTTTAAGGACATGTCGAAATTCTCTCCGAAATAGCGGCGCCGAAGGGCAGCGGGACCTACCAAAGTGCAAATGAACGGATCATGACGCTCCGAGCCTGGTTTGCGCAATGCGTTCAACCACCTGGTTCCGCACGGCCGGCGTCACGAATTTGGAGATGTCGCCGCCGAACATCGCGATCTCCTTGACCAGACGGGAAGCGATCGGCTGCAGCGAGACATCCGCCATTAAGAACACCGTCTCGATCCGGCTGTTCAACTGCTGGTTCATGCCGGCCATTTGGTACTCATATTCAAAATCGGCCACGGCGCGCAGGCCCCGAATGATGACATTTGCGCCCTCGCGCTCAGCAAAATCCATCAGCAGCGAATTGAACGCCACCACATCAATATCCGAGTCAATGGATGCGCATTCCCGCCGGACCATCGCCATCCGCTCCTCGACGTTGAACATAGGCGACTTGGACATGTTATCCGTGACGCCGATGACCAGCCTGTCGACAAGCTTCGCACCACGCCTGATGATGTCCATGTGCCCCAGAGTGATGGGATCGAACGTGCCCGGATAAACCCCTACCCGTGGCTTGGTTCTCGTCATGTCAGCGGTCCCTCTCTACAACATAATCGGCAATTGAGC
This sequence comes from Rhizorhapis sp., assembly GCF_035276005.1. Taxonomy (NCBI): domain Bacteria; kingdom Pseudomonadati; phylum Pseudomonadota; class Alphaproteobacteria; order Sphingomonadales; family Sphingomonadaceae; genus Rhizorhapis; species Rhizorhapis sp. The sequence continues at coordinate 5,106 of NZ_DATEMB010000058.1, read as the reverse complement.
GCAGCAGGTCCGCCTCCGATCCATAGACGTGCAGATGGTCCTTGGCCTGCTGCACAAGCAGCTTTGCTTGTTCCCGGGCCCTCTCCACCCCCAGAAGCGAAACGAAGGTTTCCTTGCCTGCCCCGGCATCCTTGCCCAGCGTCTTGCCGGCAAGCGCCGCATCGCCCTCCACATCCAACAGGTCGTCGGCAATCTGGAAAGCAAGGCCGATGTCGCGCGCATAGCCTCGAAGGCCCGTGCGTCCCTCCGGCGGCACGCGTGCCATGATCGCTCCAGCTTCCAGACAAAAGGAAAAGAGAGCGCCGGTCTTGAGCTGCTGCAGCCGCGTGACCGTGGCAAGATCAAAGCTCGCCCGCTCGGCCTCAATGTCCATCATCTGCCCGCCCGCCATGCCTGAGGCGCCCGCCGCCCGTGCCAGCTCGAGCATCAGTTCAACGCGGACAAATGGGTCCTGGTGCGTTTCCTCATTGCCCAACACCTCAAAAGCCATCGTGTGCAGCGCGTCGCCAGCAAGGACGGCCGTGGCTTCGTCAAATGCCCGGTGAACAGTGGGCTTGCCCCGCCGCACATCGTCATTGTCCATGCATGGAAGGTCGTCATGGACGAGCGAATAGACATGGATGCACTCAATTGCGACGCCGACGCGCGATGCAGCCCTGCCGTCAATATTGAAAAGATCGCAAGTCGCCTTCACCAGCAGGGGACGGAGCCGCTTGCCCCCGGCCATGGCGGCATGACGCATCGCCTCATATAGCTGCCGGCGCGGATCGCCGGGAAGCGCCAGAATATGATCGAATTGCGCGTCGATGTCATGAGCGACACGCTCGATCGCAAGACCAAGACTGACGCCCGCCTTCAATGCCTCAATCCGAACCGAAGGGCTCAGTACCGGCAATACTGCCATCGCTGCCCAGCGTGATCTTGTCGATCCGCGCCTGCGCATCGGCCAGCCGCTTCTGGCATTGCGCACGCAGCTTGTCTCCCTCGGCATAGAGGGTGATGGACTGGTCAAGCGGCACGTCGCCACTTTCCAGTTGCTGCACGATCGCCTCCAGCCGCTTCAGTGCATCCTCGAAGGACAGGGATGAAAAATCGGTTTCTTCCGCCATGCGCCTGCAATGACGGGGCCGTTGGCCGGGGTCAAGTGGCTGTGACATGAAGGTCGGGGGGGCGGCTCGTTTCAGGCCGCGGAGAAATCATAAACCCGGCTCACGAAATTTTCTTTCGATATTTGGGTATGTGGAGCCCGGCTCACCATTATTTCCGCAGAATAGGCCGTAAAGGGGATTGACCTGAGGCCGTACAATGGCAAAGAACGGCGCGTTATGAACGCTTATTTTCCTCTTACCGCCGCCGCGGCCCTCATGACCCTGACGGCATGTGGCCAGTCTCAACCTGAAGTTGTCGACAACAAGGCACCCGACGCTATCGGTGCACAGGTCGCCCAGGCTGCTCCTGTGGAACTGCCGCCGGCAGTGAAGGACAGCCGCAGCTATCGCTGCAAGGACAACAGCATCATCTATGTCGACTTCCTTGCCGACGACAAATCCGCCAACCTGCGCACCGACAAGGCCGGCACGCCGACCGCGCTGAAGGCTGACGCTCCTGGCAAGCCCTACAAGTCGGACGGCTTCGAAGTCGTCGGAAGCGGCACTTCCATCACCGCCACCATTCCAGGCAAGGGCACGCAGGATTGCAAGGCCTGAACCTAATTCCCATTCCATCCAGACCAGAGCAAGGGCCGGGACGCAAGTCTCCGGCCCTTTCGCTTTTCGAGAGAGCAGATTGTCCGTCGTGAGGCGCCAGAACCATAAGTCTTAAAGGAGCCTTAGACCTGCAACGCCGTTGGTCCTGAGCTTTTCGGAGAGCCATTCTTCTTCTGAAGAAAAGGGCTGAGCTTCGACAAACTCAGCTCGAACGGGCTTAGGTTCGATTAACGGGATGCGCTAATGCCGGAGCGCGGTTTCTGTTGGCTCCGAGGTCACAGGATAGCCCCGATCGTCGGGAATGCAGAGATGCGGTGTGCCCGCACGCTCCTCGATCCAGGGCGTGACAGTGTCAACCGGGATCGACCGCGCGTGAGCGCAGGCTGCATCGAAATCGGGAAACTGAGCCAGCCGCTCCAGATTCCGCTTGGTCGGAAAGATAAGACGCACTTCACCGCTTTCCGCCCGGGCGATCAGGTTCCGGGCACTGGCCCAGAACAATCGTACATTCTCGGTTGCGTCGACGCGCGCCGCGTGACTTTCATCGGGAAGCCGCGCCAAGTAAAAGCGTGTGTCGTACACACGGGCATGAGGCAAGTTCGGCCGCCAGCGAGCGAAAGGTACAAGCTGATCAAGGGCGAGTTCGAGCCTGAAATCCTCAAGCACTGCTCCGAAGTTCTCGCCGGAGTTCAGCCTTTTTCGCATCTCCATCGCGAGTTCTGCATCGACATTCCCGGCAAAACCCAGGGTAAGGCCACTTTCCTCAAGCGTCTCGCGTATCGCCGCCACACGCGCGGCGGCTTCGGCAAGATCCAGTTCAGCGCCGAACATCCGGGCTGGGATTTCATCTGCCGCATCCACTGCGCCACCCGGGAACACAAGAGCCCCTGCCGCAAAGGCCATGGTGCCGGCGCGCTCCATCATCAGCAATTCGGCCTCTCCACCGGCAGGTTGGCGGAAGATCACCAGCGTGGCAGCAGGACGGGCGGGCGGCAGCTCTTCTTTCGTCGTCATCTGACTCCCTTTAGGGCAAAATCATCGGCAGGGAACCCTTTCCCTCAACATAAGCAAGCTTCGCATCCGATCTACAGATGCCCCGCTTCGGGACAGTGTCTAATCCTCCTTGGCCGTGGAATTCCGGTAATGCCGGTGCTAGAAATTTGGTTAATTTTAACTTTCCAGCTTTGGGCCTTGGGAGCAGCAATCATGCAACGGTTCATCCTGTGGGCAGCAGCCCTGGGCATGGCGGGTCTTTGGACACCTGCGGCGAGCGCCCGCAACGGAGCAGTAAACCTGCCTGTAACGGGCAGCGGATCAGTGTCGGTCATGCGGCACGGCAATCGAGGCCATCTGCATATGCACCGTTTCGGACATATGACCGGTGGACATCGGCATGGCGGATTCTTTGCGACGGGCTGGATGGTCTGGCGGGCGCCGGTATTCGGCTATGTCCTACCGTCCTATTGGGTGCAGCCGGCCTTCTATATTGCTGATTACCGGGCCTACGGTCTGCCGGTGCCGCCCTATGGTTACGGCTGGTCGCGCTATTATGACGATGCCGTGCTGACTGACCGCTACGGGCGGGTCTATGATTCGCGCCGTGGCATCAGGTGGGAAGACACATACCGGCAGGCCCCTCCCCCGCGCCTGCCAGACTATGATTATGGCGATTACAACGACTATGGCGTGACCTATGGCCATGCTTCAGCGGAACCGGAATATCGCGGCACTTGGACCGGAACCTGGACGGGCGCGGACGGGCGGACATATAGCGGCACTTATAGCGGAGAGTATCGCAGCGGAGGGGATGCGGTTCCCCATTGGCAAAGCGCCCCGGCCATGCAGCCAGCCCCCGTGCTGCCCTATCAGACCGGCTATTATGCTGGCGGCTATTATTATCCTGCGCCAAGTGTGACGACAGTGGTGGTCCATCCATCGGTGACGACGACCACCACCACCTTCATCGAGGAAGAAGTGATCCACCCGGCCCCTCGCAAGACGTGGAGCCCGAAACGAAAGTCAGTCAAGCGGCGGTGATGCGAGCCTTTGCAGCCGTCACGCCAGCTTAAGTCCCTCCCGGTTCATCTTGGCGGCGAGTTCCTTGCTGGAGCGTTCGCTGAGCATTCCTTTCAACCGGGGGAAAAGCCGTTCTTCTTCGTCGGACATATGGCTCAATATGTCAGTGCGGAAACTCGCCAGCTTGCTCTGGAACGCCAGGTGATCTTCGACCAGACTCGCGAGATCATAGAGATATTGCTTCACATAACCATGCTCGCGGTTCAGGTCGTCGGCCTCTGCCTTCATTCCCGCATCGCGCATGGCGGGGTAGATGGTATTTTCCTCTTCAAAAGCATGGCGCGCGAGGGCATTTTTTAGCTTCATCAGCAAAAACGTCCGTTTCCTGGGCTCGTTCTCCTCCGTCTGTTCCAGCTTGTCGAACATTTCGAGCGTCGCCTTATGTTCGAGCTTCAACGCCTCGTCCCAGCTAGCCGCAAGGGCGGTCGGCGCCTGGACCGCCAATTTTCTTCCAATTCCTGCGATCAGTGCAATTCCAAGGCCAATGCCAGCGCCCTTGAGCGTGCTTCCACCTGAATGCGTTGTGTGCGTCACCATCTTGGTCCTCCTCTTTCTGGAGAAAGAACCGGCAAGTTGACGCAGCGTTCCGCCAAAGTCCGCGCCTGCGTGTTTTGGTCAGGCAGCCGCCCCGGCCGGGACTCTCTTCAATGCCTGACGCCGCCGGTACTGCCGGAACCAATCCAGGGCCGGGCGTTCCGCCACATGCCAGGAAAGGACAGCAAGAGGCAATGTAAGCAGAGCCGTTGCCGCCGCGAGCGTCAGATGCGATCCCCAGCCGCCCAGCATTCCGAGCGCCACCATGACCGGAAAGGCATAGATGTACATGCCATAGCTGTAATCATGCCAGCGCCCTGCAATCGCCCCCCGGCGCGCGGTGAGGAATCCGAAGCATAGCAGGGCATAGCCCACGAATACCGCCCGGACGTGAAGGCCAAAGCCGCCCTGATGCGCAAGGATGTTGAGCAGGAACATCATGCCCAGAGCGGACCAGGACAGCCTGATCCTTTCGCGGAAGATATAGGCGGCGGTCCCCAGGGCGAACAGCGACCACAGCCGGTCCGCCATGTCGGGATAATAAAGCGCATCCGCGCCAACAAGGCCGCTGGCCCACTGCCGCACCGCGTCCAGGTCCCAGACCAAAGCAAGGACAAGCGTGGCGGGCAGGACCAGCCGCACCATCATTTTTTCCCGCGCCAGGCCAAGCAATGCCAGCAGCCCCAGCAGAAGATAGCAGCGCGCTTCCCAAGGAAGTGTCCACAAGCTGCCATTGACGGTGCAGGGCTCGCCCCCGCAATTCACTCCGGTCAGATAATAGGCAGGCGCG